>WQRP01000076.1 GCA_009786675.1 Treponema sp.
CTGTTCCCGGCGTTCTGTTGTTGTCGCAGGCCAAAAAGGCCGCCACAGAGATGGCGCCAATGGCCAGTAATACCAGGAGTTTGTTCCCCATGATTTTACCTTTGTCCGGAAGGGATACGGTCTTGTACAATGCAATTAAGATTCGTGATTTAAGCATGTCGTGGTTCTCCTGTTTTTTTGTGGCGTGGTAAAGATGTACGCGCTTCCCGGAACTGGTTTTGTCGGGGCGCTACTATACTTTTGAATGAAATTTGTTTATTTACGTTCGGGGGGGGTAATGTCGCTATTAGCGACATGGTGCGATTCTGGATGCTTTCATACGAAACTATGCTCCTTCCGTTCCCCAGACGGCAGAAAGCGTAAATACGGCTGTTTCGGTTGTCGCCAATCATGGTTATGTGTACACGAAAGGCGCGGGAATGTCAATATTCTTTCGCCCGAACGGGGAAAATTCGTCCTGAACGCGCGTTGAAAACCGATTTTGGTGTCCCCGGGCTCTTGCCGCTTCCCGATCCCGCCGAAAATACGCTATAATACTCGCCATGGATGTCAAGGATCCTAGGGTGGGGGAAAATATCGCCGAGATTGCCGACGTCCTGGCAAGGACGGACGACAGGGGCTTTATCGTGGACTTTCTGCACTGCCTGCTGACCCCCGCGGAAGTGGCCGACATTGCCGCACGGTGGGCGCTGGTCAAGGATCTGAAGCGAAAGGTTCCGCACAGGGAAATCGCCAAAAACCTTGGCGTTTCCCTGTGCAAAATCACCAGGGGTTCCCGGGTGCTGAAAAAGCCGGGCTCGGCTTTGGCGCGGATTTTTTCGCCCGACGAACGGTAAGGTAGGTAAAACATGAGAAAATTGGTCGCCCCGGCGGTTTTGCTTGGGTTTGCGCTGTTGGCCGGGTGCCGCACCGTGGAAGTCGCGCCGCCGGCGCCGGACGGCGACGGTATCGTCGGCCGGATGGACGCCGTCCCGTTCGGGATTTTTTCCAGCGAAACGCCCTGCCCATCGGGGGTTTATTTCTTTAACTCGCGAATGCAATGGTACGAGGTTATCCGCCCGGTAAACGACCTGGCTACGTTCCTTTTTTTTACCGGCCAGGAGGAGGCCGACGCCTACGTTCGCGAAAGGTTCCGGGCCGAAAGAAGGCCCGAGGTTCCACTCTTCGAGTCCTGGCCGCCGCCGGCCCTGCGCCCGGACTTCGACTCGTTCGCGCGGCGCGATCTGGGAGACTACCTTGATCGCCGGCTTGCGACGGTTCGCGGCGACACGCTTAGGCACCCGGACTGGGGGGACACCGGGCATCCGACTTTCAGGTACGAGATGACGGGGCGCGCCACGGAGTACATGGTCTATATTCGCTACGGCCAGGTCGCCCAGGCCAGGCGCCTGAGCGTGATGTCCGCCAACCTGCACTTCCACAGCGTTTGGTGGGGGGATTCGTAAACCGCCTATGGAAAAGACCGTTTTTCTTCCCGCGGATCGCTACGGCTACGATTTCGTGCCGGGGGACTTTTTGCCGCCGGGCAAGGACGAGTACTGGCTTCGCGACGCCCGGCGGCGGGACCGAGCCTGGCGCAAGCTTAGCCGCGACGAGACCGAGACCCTGGTGCGGAACGGGAACCACTGCCGGGACTGGGGCAGCCTGCTGGTAAGCGATCCCTTCGACCCGTCGCTGGTTCGCGGATCCAGCTTCCACGGGCTGGTCAGGCTGGGCGCTTTGCGGAACGTGCTTCTGAAATTCCACGACTTCTGCGTGCCGGCCGGCATACGGAACAGCACGATTATCTCCTGCGACATCGGCGACGACGTCGCGATCCAGGACTGCTCTTACGTCTCGCACTACGTCATCGGCGACGGGTGCATACTTTCCTGCATAAACGAGATGCAGACGACCAACCACGCCAAGTTCGGCAACGGCGCGATCAAGGACGGCGAGGACGAAAGCGTGCGCGTGTGGATAGACGTGATGAACGAGGCCGGGGGGCGCTCGATCCTGGCCTTCGAGGACATGATTCCCGCCGACGCCTTTCTATGGGCGGCGTACCGCGACGACACGGATCTTACGGACAGGCTTGCCAAAATAACCCAGGAGCGTTACGGGGGTTACAGGGGCAGTTATGGAACCGTGGGCGACCGTTCGGTAATCAAGAGCTGCACGATAATAAAGGACGTTGCGATTGGCGGCCATGCCTACATCAAGGGCGCGAACAAGCTTAAGAACCTGACGATCCTGTCGTCGAAAGAGGAGCCCACGCAGATCGGCGAGGGGGTGGAACTGGTCAACGGGATAGTCGGCTACGGCTGCCGCATCTTCTACGGGTCCAAGGCCGTGCGCTTCGTCATGGGCAGGAACTGCAACCTGAAATACGGGGCGCGGCTTGTCCACTCGGTCATGGGCGACAACTCCACGGTGTCCTGCTGCGAGATTCTGAACAACCTGATCTTCCCCATGCACGAGCAGCACCACAACAACTCGTTTCTTATCGCCAGCCTGGTCCAGGGAATGTCCAACATGGCGGCGGCGGCCACGATAGGCAGCAACCACAACAGCCGGGCAAACGACGGTGAGATACGCGCCAAGCGGGGTTTCTGGCCGGGCCTGGCCGTCTCGCTGAAGCACTCAAGCTGCTTCGCGTCGTTCGTCCTTATCGCCAAGGGGGAGTACCCGGCGGAGCTTAACATTCCCCTGCCCTTCTCGCTGCTTAGCAACAACACCTACAAGAACAGGCTGGAGCTGATGCCCGCCTATTACTGGGTCCACAACCTTTACGCCCTGGAGCGCAATTCCTGGAAGGTTCGCCGCCGCGACCAGCGGGTGGTCAAGGCGCAGCACATAGAGACGGACTATCTGACCCCGGACACGGCGGAGGAAATAATCTCCGCCATCGCCATGCTGGAAGGCTGGCTTGACGATGAGGGCCTTTCGTCGGACGACGTCCTTAGCGAAAACCTTATCCCGTGCCGCCACCTGGAACACAGCAAGCGCGGCCAGGTGATTCTGCGGCCACGGGAAGGCATTGCCGCCTACAACCAGATGCTTCGCTGGTACGCCGTCAAGACCCTGGCCCTTTTTATCGACGAAAGACCCGACCTGGACTACGACGGGCTGGCGGCGATTCTGGGTGCCGGGGAACGGGTAAAGGACTGGGTAAACATGGGCGGGCAAATCGTGCCGGCCTTTCGCGTGGACGAGCTTCGCGGGGAAATAGGCGGGGGAAAGCTTGGGACATGGGACGAAATCCACCAGGTTTACGCCCGTTGGCAGGAGGCGTACCCAATGGACAAGACCCACCACGCCTGGGCGGTATTCTCCCTGCTGAACGATTCGAGCAATAGGCCTCTGGCGGGAGCGCCGTTGTTGAAGTGCGAGCTTGCCGCGTCCCTCGATATTCGCCGCCTGATAAGCGACAGGGTTTACGAAACCAGGGAAAAGGACTTCCGTAACGCCTTTAAGAAGGCGACCTTCCGTAACGCCAGGGAAATGGAGGGGGTTCTGTGCCCAACCGACAACGATCCCTTTATGGCCCATACCCGAGAGGAAGGGCAGCGTTACGAGGAACTGGTCGCCAGGGTCATGGCGCGTCTGTAAAATGCCGATACATTAGCATGAACACTGCCGGCTTTGAGGACACCGTTTTCCTTCTGAACATCCGCATCAGAATGGTCCGGGACACCATGCGCCTGAATCCCCCGGGCGAGCTATTCATGGAAAGATGCCTGAACGATATCGCGTTTATAGACAATGTCCTTTCCCTGCTTGTCCAGCAGATAACGCAGGACGACGAAAGCGGCGCGGGCGAGGCCGACGTCGGCAACACCGCCATTGGGGCGGTTGACTACGCGGCGGACACCGAATGGCAGTTCAGCCAGCTTCTTACGGAATTCCTGCTGGAGTCAAACGCGTTCTCCGCCAAGGCGTCCCCGCAGTCCCGCGAAAAAATCGTCTCGTTGCGCGACGAAAGCAACGGCAGAAGAAAAATCTTCGAGAAGTTCAGCACCTCGTCGCAGGCCGACCTGGCGGAGCCGGTGGTCAGCCCGACCGAGCTTTCGATTCTGTTTGGGGGCACCTAACGGCACGCGGCGAGCCTAGGGCTGGGGGACGCGCTAGGGCGTCAGGCACCCTGCGGATCACCGGGGGGACCCTGCGCGGCAGGCGGGTAAGGGTGCCCGGCGGGATCATAAGGCCGAGCATGGATCAAATGCGGGAATCGGTGTTCGCCTGCCTGGGGGATCTTGCGGGGCGATCTTTCCTAGACATATTCTCGGGTTCCGGCATAATCGCGCTGGAGGCGGCATCCAGGGGGGCGGCCTACGTCGAGGCCGTGGAGAACGATCCGGGCAAGCGAAAGAGGCTTCTTGACAACGTCTCGATAGCGCCGGTCAGGATTAACTGCCGGTTCATTAGCGCGGAACTGTACGTGCTTAGGGCGCAAAGGGCCTTCGACTGCATATTCCTGGATCCCCCGTTTCCCTACCGTTTCAAATGGGAACTGTTGTCGCGTATAGCGACATCGCCGCTTGTTTCCCGGGAAAGCGTCGTCCTTATGCATCGCCCCCAGGGGGACTGCCAGGCGGACGCGACGCGGATCGCGCTGCAAAGGACGGAGTCCCGCGAGTACGGACGGTCGGTCGTTGATTTTTTCAGGCTGGAGCCACATAAATAATTCAACTTGCTTTTTTCACGGGCAAGCGGTACGATGGGATACAGAATGCGCTATGGATTTTAAAAAGGTTTTCGGGAAGTTCGGGACACCGAACGCGTTTGTCAAGACAAGCGTCCCCCCCGGCATAACCAGCGCCCAGAAGGTGGCGCTGAACCGCAGGGGCAACGCGCTCTTTAACTCGGGGGACGTCGAGGGGGCGCGAAGGATATTCGAGACAACCGGTTATTCGGACGGCCTTTCCAGGGTGGGCGACCATTACAAGTCGCAGAATCGTTTTATCGACGCCCTTAGGATGTACTGGATAGCCCCCGATCGCACAAAATGCGAGCCCATGTTCATGAAGATTGCCGAGGTTATGCGGACGCTAATCCGCGAAGACGAAGAAGGAGTGGGAGAGGTTTCTAACAATGAATGACTTTGAACATAACGAGAACATGCACGAGGACGCAATGCTGTCGTTCGGGGACGACCCAGGGGATCCCGCGTTTGGCCCCACGGAAATTTCCTCGGTTTCAAAGAACGGCTACAGACTGCTCAGGGAAAACAAGGTTGCGGAGGCCATCGACTGCTTTGCCAGCATTCTAAGGATCGACGAAAACAACAACTACGCCCTGGTGGGGATGGGGGACGCCGCCCGCAAAAAGGAAGCGTTCCACGAGGCGGCCGCCTATTACCAGCGGTGCCTGGACCACCACCCCGGCAACAGCTACGCCCTTTTCGGGCTTGCCGACTGCCACAAAACCCTGAACCAGTACGAAAAAGCCATAAGCGTGTGGGAGCAGTACCTGGAGCACGACAACAGGAACATAACGGTCCTTACCCGGGTGGCGAACGCGTACCGCAAGGTCCGGGACTTTAAAAGCGCGAAGGCGGTTTTCCTTAGGGTGCTGGAAATGGAGGAGGACAACCCCTACGCAATCATCGGGCTTGGGCACCTGCACTACGACTTCAAGGAGTACAGGGAAGCCCTGGCCTACTGGGAGAAAATGCTAAGGATCAACCCCGAAAACGTGGACGTTCGGGTACTTACATCGATAGGCAACTGCCACCGCAAGCTTAAAACCTTCCAGGACGGCATTCCCTTCTTCGAGCAGGTTCTGGTTAAGGAACCCAACAACTTTTACGCGACCTTCGGCCTGGCCGACTGTTACCGGGGGCTAAAGCAACAGCACCGCGCCCTGGAGTACTGGAACCGTATCCTGGAAAAGGATCCCCGGAACAAGGTGATTCTGACCCGCGCCGGCGACGCGCACCGCGGCCTTGGGGATTTGGAAAAAGCCCAGGATTTCTACGAGCGCGCCCTTGACGTCGAATTCGACATATACGCGGTTCTGGGTCTCGCCCTTATATCCAAGTCCCAGAAAAAATACAGCGAGGCGGCTCTTTCCCTGCAAAGGCTTGTGCAGCAGGACTCGAAAAACCACCGAATTTCAATAGAGCTTGCGGACTGCCACCTTAAAATGGGCAACAAACGCAAGGCGATCGAGGTTCTGGAGGACTTCCAGCGACAGGGGGTTCGCAACGCCCATATCGCCGAAATGCTTGAAAAGATCTAGTCCCTAATGCACAAGCCGGCCCTAAGCGGCATGAGCCCGGAGGAACTGGCGGGGCTGATTTCCCCGGAGCCGCGTTTCCGCGCGACGCAGATCTTTAAATGGATTGCATCGGGGGTTTCCTCGTTCGACGAGATGGGCAACCTGCCCCTGTCCCTGCGAAAAGACCTTGCCCGGCGTTTCCTTCCGCGCCCCGAAACCAGCGTGACCAGGCACCGCGGAAACGACGGCACGGTAAAGCTGGCCATAGGCTTCGCGGACGAAGCTCGCGTCGAGGCGGTGCTTCTGGCGGACAGCTCGGCGGGGGAGCCTAGGCACACGGCCTGTCTTTCCACCCAAGTTGGCTGCCCGGCCGGTTGCGTGTTCTGCAGGACCGGAAGCATGGGCTTTGCCCGCAACCTTGGCTGCGCCGAGATCCTGGAACAGCTTTTCCTGCTTGGGATGGCGGAGGGGCAAGATCAGGGGCTTCCAATTTCGAACATCGTCGTCATGGGCATGGGCGAACCTTTTCTAAATCTAGAGCAGTTGCGCAAGGCTCTTACGCTGATAGGCGACAATCGAGGGTTAAATTACTCCCATCGGCGCATAACGGTCTCCACCTGCGGAATTACCGGGGGCATTATCGATCTTGCCGACAATGGCCCCGCCGTGCGCCTGGCCCTTTCTCTGACCACGGCGGACGAGGGGCTTAGGCGGCGGCTTATGCCGATTACCGCAAAGTACCCTTTGGGCGAGGTCAAGGAAGCCCTACGCTATTTCCAGGACCGCGGCGGCGGAAGGGTAACCCTGGAGGCGGTGCTTCTGGGCGGCGTAAACACCCGGGGCAAGGACGCGCAGGACATCGCGGGGTTTGCCCAGGGACTGGACGCGACGGTGAACCTGATTCCCTGGAACCCGGTCAAGGGCCTGGAGTTCGAGGGCAAACCCCTGCGGGAACCGTCCCCGGCGGAGGCCGAGGACTTTGCGCAACGGCTGAAGGCCCTGGGATTGAACGTCACCCGGCGTTTCCGCAGGGGGCGCGGGGTCATGGGCGCTTGCGGGCAGTTGGGTGGCACCGGATTGCGGCCCACGTAAAGCCGCTGCGGAAGCCCCTGCCTTACGGTAGCTTCCTCATCTTCATGCTTACGCTTACCTCCCCGGTCCTGTCCCACTCGGACAAAATCCGCACCGCCTCGGAGGCGGCAAGACACGCCCTGTCCTCCCCGCCGGAGTCCCCCCAGCGGTCGAGAACCCGGTTCGAGATTACCGAGAGTATCGATCCCATCCTCATGCCGTGGAGTCTGCCCACCACGTACTGCGTGGAACATTCCATCTCGATGTTCGTGACCTTGGCGGCGCTAAGATCGCCGATGAT
>WQRP01000077.1 GCA_009786675.1 Treponema sp.
TTCACTGGACGTAACCGCAAGGGAAATCGCGGTTAGGCCGCCGATGCAGACCAGATTGGCCAGCGTAATGATAAGCACCAGTTTTGCGCCGATTTTCATTTTTTCCTCCTCACTTCAGCAACCGCTTGCCAACCGGAAAGTACGGGAGCGTTTGGCAGATTTGCCTTTAAAAGCTCGTAAAATACATGCCGTAAGTCAAGGGAAATGGGGGGAAAAATCAGCGAAGAGTATTCGGGCGAGACAAAAATTTACAACGGGGGTATGGAACGCGAGTTGGACGGCGTGCGGGAATCCGGGGAGCGCCGCCCGGCATACAGGTACGCCAGAATTTTTGTCACTGTTACCGTTGCTACTCCGTTTCGTTTTTGTCATCCCCATTAGAACAAAACAACGAAGGCCTCCCCCTACGCAAACGGCTCCAGCCGATCCCGCCGCGCCCGCAGCCGGCGATCCAGCCAAACAAGCCCCACGGCGATTGCCAGCGAGGCAAGCAGAACCAGGTAGGGGTTCGCCCTTAGGCCGGGCAAAAGGCCCGCCAGCCGCGCGGTTTCCTCCATGGCGCGGTACAGCAGGGACAGGGGCCGGGCAAGCAGGGGGGAAAGCCCGGGCAGCGCGGCGTCGACGGCGAGCCACGCAATCGAGCCGACCATGAACACGGTGGTAAGGGGCGCGACCACAAGCCCGGCGAATATGCCGACGGGGCGCAGGTCGCCGAAGACCCAGGCGACCACCCCGGCGGTGCCGATAAAGGCCCCCAGGGACAGGGCGAGCGGCCCGAGGACAAAAGGCGGGATTATGCCCCGGAAAATGCCGCCCAGGGATCTGCCCAGAACCAGAATCCCAAGCATGGCCAGGTAGGACAGGACGAACGAAAGGGAAACGCCGGCCTGGGGCGCAAACGCGAGCTGGACGACGAAGGCCATGGCCAAAACCGAAAGCGACTCGCGCCTCAGCTTTCCCAGCACGGCCAGAACCCCCAGCACGTACATCAGCGCGGAACGGTACAGGCTTGGAAGCGGGCCGACCACGAAGCAGTACGCGATTATCACCAGAGCCCCGGCGACCGCCGCGGGGCGCACCCCAAGCGGCCTTTTCAGCAGGAAGGACACCAGCGCGATAATCACGGCAAGGTGCATCCCCGAAAGGGCAAGGATGTAGGAAATGCCGGCACCCCGGTACAGCGCGGTAAGGCCGGAATCCAGGTTGTCGCGGATCCCCAAAAGCAGGGCAAGGGCAAGGCCGCCCCNCCCCGCCTCGCCGGAGTGCCGGGCGAAACGCCCGGCGAGATCCAGCCTAAGACCCGTGCGAAACCGGTCCAGGGGCGCGGCCGGGGAGGTGACGTGCAGGGAATCCGCCGCGAAAACAAAACCCCGGTCCCTTTCCTGGAGCCTTCCCTCGGCGAACACCCCGGTTCCCCGGCCGAATTCCCTAAGGCGCGCGGAGTTTTCCTCCCTAAAAAACACGGTTATCTCCCCAGACGCGGTGGCCCTGGCCACGCCGGCGGCCGTCTGGAGCGAGAGCGTCGCCATCGCGCCGCCCCCGGAAACCAGCCGGGGATCGTCCAGAAGAACCCCGGAGATCCCGGTAACCGTGTCCGCCGGAACGCCGAAGGCCGGGCCGTGCGAGACCCTGGCGCCGGCGCCCGCTCCCAGGGCAAGCCCGGCGGCAAACGCGGCGAGCAGCACCGCCCGGGCGCGAAGGGCGCGGGAGATCCCCGGATCGAAGCCCCAGGCGGGCGGAAGCGCGCGGAAAAGGCACAGCACGACGACGGGCGCGAAAGCCAGCGCAAGAAACAGATCCTGGCCGACGCGCCCTGAACGGAAAAGGGGGAACAGAAGGTAATAGGAAAGCGCGGCGCCCAGGGCGGCGCACAACGCCGGGCTTGCCCTAGCGCCGTCAGACGCCGGGTTACGGATCGTCGCCGTCCAGGATTGGGGCGTAGTCGCGGAGATCCGTAAGCTCCGCCGGCGCGGCCGGCGCCGAGGCCGCGGCCGCGGCCTCCTCGTCCAGGATACGGAAGGGCAGGTCGTCCCCGTCGTCGAAGGTGCCGAAAACCTTGCCAAGGATCTTGTTGCGGACGTCCGTGGGCAGGGGATCCGATTCTATGTGCAGAACCGAGCGGTCGGTCTCCTTGCGGTAGACCGCGGAACGCACGGTGCCGGACATGCACACGGCGGTATTGTTCAGCTCGAACTGGATTTTCACGCGAAGGCCGTTGCTGGCCTTGCCCCCCACGGTAACCGCGCACCCGGTATAGGAAAGATCGTCCAACATGCACTTTAGCCCCGGGGAGGACTCGATTTTGTGGAAGGGCTCGTCCTCGCCCACAAGGTACAGAAAGGCCGGCAAGTTCACCTTTACCCGAATCGACCTGCGCTTCTGGGTCCTGGAAAGCGAGAAGCTGTGGGATATTTTCAGAGACAGGATCCCCAGCGAGTAAACCTCGTCCCTTACCTCGGTGTCGAACACGTAGCCGGCGTCGTCCTCCATCCAGAAGTAGACGGAGATCCTCTGCCCCCGCCACTGCCTTACCGAGGCGCCGGGGCTGTTGGCCGGGCGGGAAACGGTCATGTACCCGTTCGTGTTCTTGACAAGNTGGGACTTAAAGGTCCCAGCGCCGGCGACGAAGATCTTAAGGGCCTGGCCGTTTTTTATCTGCAGGGAATTGGAAAGGCCCTTCTTGTACATCGGCCCGTTTATTTCCAGCCTTTGCCTGTAGTCGTACACCTTGAAAAGGAGATCCTGGGTTTCCCGCCAGTCGTCCTTTTCGGACGCCTTGGCCTCCTGTATCATCAGGCGGATAAACCCGTCGAGCCTGTCCATGTTCGAGAAAATGGAATCCGCGTCGTCGAAGTCGCCGTGGACGGCGAACCTGCGCAGGATCTCCGCCTCCTTCGCGGTAAACCCGGCTTCCCGGCTCCTGTTGATAAACTGCATGTTTCTACGCCCCCTTTTTAAATCGAGAGAGTTTCCCGGCAAGGCCCCCCTTGGATAACGCCGCGCCCGGCGGGTATAATAAGGGCGGTGTCCGGCGGGTTTTTACCGCCTACGTTACATTGTAATGAATTTCCGGGCATTAGGAAAGTAAAATGAGCGCGTTTATCGAGCCCCTTATCCTGTACGCCGTGCTCTTCCTCCGGCTTTCCGCCGGATCCCCGGAATTCTCGGCGGGCGCGGAGGCCGCCAGAACGATCCTGCACACCCTCCCCTCGCTGGCGCTCGTCTGGTATCTATTGCTAAAGACCAAAAGCCTAAGGGAATGGGGCGTCGCCCGCCCGGGTCGGAGGGACCTGGTTCCGGGCCTTGTAAGCCTAGCGGCCATCGCCATTGTCGGTTTCGCCGTGGCGGCGGCCTTCCGGCACTTCGGCGATCCGGGGGATCCCAGGGTCGTGATCCCCGGGGAGGCCGCGCCTTGGGCCGTGCTCGTCCTGTCGGTCCTCGCCGGGGCCTACCTGGAGGAAAGCTTTTTCAGGTTCTACCTGCTGGCAAGGCGGACGGAAACGGGCCACGGCCCGATGAACCTGGATCCCGTCCGCGCCGTTTTTTTCTCGACGGCGCTGTTCGCGTTCAGCCACGCCCACCTGGGTCCCTGGGGCGTCCTTAACGCGGCGGTCTCGGGAACCGCGCTGTCATGCGTGTTCCTGCGAACCGGATCCCTGCACGGGGTCAGCCTGGCCCACGGCCTGTACAACGTCATGGTTTTCGCCATGGGCGCGGCGTAAGGGTATGCGCCACGAGATCCTGCGCGACAGGTTCGGCTACGACTCCTTCCGACCCGGGCAGGAGGAGGCAATCGACGCCATCATGGACGGGCGGGACATACTGGCCGTGATGCCCACCGGGGCGGGCAAGTCCCTGTGCTACCAGATCCCGGCTATGCTCCTGCCCGGAATGACCGTCGTCATCTCCCCGCTGATCTCGCTTATGAAGGACCAGGTGAACGCCCTTCGCGCCTCCGGGTGCCCGGCGGCGTTCCTTAACAGCTCGCTAAGCCAGGCCGAGTACGCCCGCACCATAGACGAGATCCGGGCCGGCGAGGTAAAGCTTCTTTACGTCGCCCCCGAGCGGCTTCAAAGGTCAAACCTGCCCATGCCGGACGAAGACGGATCCCCGCCCCTGGTGGTAATCGACGAGGCCCACTGCGTCTCACAGTGGGGGCACGACTTCAGGACGAGCTACCTGGAAATAGCCGCCTTCGTCGACGGCATCAGGCCGCGCCCTGTGACGGCGGCCTTTACGGCGACCGCCACGCCCAGGGTAAGGGAGGACATCGAGCGGCTTCTGTGCCTACGCGATCCGGCCTCCGTAAGCACCGGCTTCGACCGCCCGAACCTTTACTTCGAGGTGCGCAGGCCGGGCAACAGGAAAGCCGCCCTGCTGGAGCTGGTCGAAAAGCAGAGGGGCCTCAGCGGCATAGTGTACTGCGCCACCCGCAAGGCCGTGGACGAGGTGCACGATCTGCTCTCGCGCGGCGGGTTTTCCTCGACCCGCTACCACGCCGGCCTGGACGACCGCGAGCGCAGAAGGAACCAGGACGACTTCCTGTACGACCGCAGGACGGTAATGGTGGCGACGAACGCCTTCGGCATGGGCATCGACAAGTCCAACGTCAGCTACGTCATCCACTACAACATGCCCAAAAACATCGAAAGCTACTACCAGGAGGCCGGGCGAGCCGGAAGGGACGGGAGCAACGCAAGCTGCGTCCTTTTGTACAGCGGGCAGGACGTGCGAATCAACGACTTCCTGATCTCCGGAAGCGACGAGAACGGCGACTACAATCCGGACCTGCTGGCCCACAACCGGGAACTGCTGAAGCAGATGACCTTTTACGCCACGGGGAACGACTGCCTGCGCCGCCGGCTGCTTTCGTACTTCGGGGCGGAATCGCCGGCGTACTGCGGCAACTGCTCCAACTGCCTTACCGAGTACGAGGAGACGGACGTCACGCTGGAGGCGCGGAAGATCATCTCCTGCGTGTACCGGCTGAAACAGCGGGACAGGGCCCTCGGCAAGACGACGATCGGCGACATCCTGCGCGGCGGCAAAAGCGAAAAAATAAAGCGCCTTGGCCTGGACACGCTGAGCGTCTGGGGCATCATGGGCGGGGCGAAGCCCCACCGCATCCGCGCCATAATCGACTTCCTTGTCGAGGACGGCTGCCTGGCGTCCGAGGGGAGCGAGTACCCCGTCGTGGTCCTAGGCCGGGGATACGAGGAAATCCTGATGGAGGAAAGGCGGCTTTACATGAAGCTGCCCAAGGAGCGCGACCCGGAAACGCCTAAGGGAAAGCCGCCCCCCGGGGACGACGAGCCGCCATCGGCGGGCGACAGGGATCTTTTCGAAAAGCTGCGGGAACTGCGAAAGGAAATCGCGACGCGGGAATCCGTCCCCGCCTATATCGTCTTCAGCGACGCCACGCTACGGGACATGTGCCGAAAGAAACCCGCCTCGCTGGAGCGGTTCTCCGACGTCAAGGGCGTCGGCTCGGCAAAACTGGAAAAGTACGGCGAGGCGTTCGTGCGGCTCGTCCGCAGGGAAACCGAAACCTAGCGAACCGGGCACCAGTAGTTCCCGGAAACGGCGAGCAGCACAAGCAGCCTAATGTAATCCCCGTAAGTGTCCCCCTGGTACGAGCCAAGGCCCTGGAAGCCCCACTCGTTCGCCGGGGAGTAGCCCCAAAAGGCGTCGACCCACCCGGCCCCCGCCAAGGCCGCGGTCACGGCGAAGGGCGGCGCGAACAGGTTGGGGTACGCCCAGTCATAAAGCAGCGAGCCGTCCATGCCCAGGGGGCCAAACCCGCTAAGGCCGGTCCCGCCGGTAAACGCCCTGGCAAAGCCGTCAAGCTGCCTGACGATGTCACCGACCGCGGCGTCGCCGAACAGCATGTAGGCCACGCCAAGCCGCCAGGGAACGCGGACGGCGTTGAAGGCGAACGCGTCGTCGTCGGACTCGATTATGTTCCCCGGGGGTATTTCCCAGCCGGCCTCCCCGCGCACGACAAAGTCGGGCAAAAGGCCGTTCGCGTTGCCCAGGGCGTTTTGGGCGCGGCGGATATCCCCGATGGCGACGAGCGACGCGTCGATAACGGACTGCCAGTCGTGAGCCGGATCGACGTCCCTGAACGCCATCAGGTGGCCGATCATGAAGTCCGACGTGCGGGCGGTGCCCCGGTGAACCGGGCTGCCCAAGGCGTTGACCCAGTCGCCCAGAAGAAGGAAGCGGTACTGTTCATGCACGCAGTGGGCCCACAGATCTGCCAGCATGGCGCGGGCTATCCCAATATAGTCGTAGCTGCCGGCGCTTCCCCACTGCCTGTCCGCCAGGATCAGCGAGTATATGATGTCCATATTGCCGCCGGTGGTACTGTTCCCGTGGACGGCGTCTCGGGTAAACGGGGCGGTTTTTATACCGTCGACCACCCTGTACCCGCCCTGGGTAACCCCGGCCAGGCCAACATCCTGGTAGCCAAGCAGGCGCATGGTAAACATGCTGGATCCCATGTTGCTAGGAAACGCCAGGACGGTACGCAGCATCGCGTCGAAGTAATCCCTAAGGCCGGAGCTGCCGAACAGCCACTCCCCCTGGGAAAGGCCAAGCCTGCCCTCGCTTCCCGCCATGTAGGCCATGATCATCATGCCGTAGCCCTGCGACTCCGCCGTGTTGATGTGCGACACGTCCAGTATCCCGTAGGCCACCTCGCCGGCCTGGAAGTGGCGCAGAACCATACGGAAGCCGTCCCTGGTCTGGGGGCCGGACGAATCCACGATTAGATCGTTGCGGATTATCTCCCTGAAAAGGCCGACAACCATATCGTCCATCTCCGCCTGCGTCCTGACGGTGGGCGTCATGGGGGCGACCGCAAACCGGTCAAAAGCGTGCTGGGGGAAGGGAAAACGGGGTACGTCGACCCTGGCGACCACGCCGTCCTGCGTCGCGCAGCTTGCCAAGGCCACCAGAAGCAGGGCCGATACCAGTACAGTGATTCCTCTCATTCGATTTCTCCAAACGAACCTTAAATGCCTTGGCTCACAAGCCGAAGGGTGGGTATTATTGTACCAAAAAGCTGGTAAAAATCAACCGGATCCAGGGAATAAATTTAGGGCCGGCTGTAACCGGCCCTTTTACGCGGGATTTCTTGCCTGAAAAGACGGGGGATTACCTTAAAACAACCCTTCCGCGCTGGCCGGTCAGCTCAAGATAGGCAAGCTCGGCAAGACCGAAACCGGCGGTCTGGGACAGGTGCCTGGCGCGCTCGTCGAAAAGCATGTCCTCGTACATTTGGCCGGCGAAGCTCTGCTCGATCAGGCCCGATCTTTGGATGGTGCCCCTCATGCTGTTGATCAGCTTCTTGACAAGGAAGGTCTCAAGCTCCTGGCACTG
>WQRP01000078.1 GCA_009786675.1 Treponema sp.
CAGGCGGCCAAGGTTCGAGGGAAGGCGCACGTCCATGGCCGGGGAACTGGTGCGGACAAGCGGCCGGGGCGAAAAGGATCCGCCCTTTATGAAATCGCCCAAGGTATTGTTGGAGTTCATCGCGGCGACGAAGCCGTTCACCGGTAGGCCGAATTTCCAGGCGTAAAGGCCGGCCATAAGGTTGCCGAAATTCCCGCAGGGGACGCTGAACGCCAGATCCCCGGAAAGTCGCCGCTTTGCCTTTATGAACGCGTAAAGGTAGTAAAAAACCTGGGGCAAAAGCCTGCCTGGGTTGATCGTGTTCGCGCTTGTAACGTTGTGCCGCGCGGAGAATTCCCGGTCGCATATCGCCCCGGAAATCAACTGCTGGCAGTCGTCGAAGGTTCCCTGCACCTGGATCGGAAGGATGTTGCCGCCGTTGGAAACGAAGGCCGCCGGGTCGAGGCCCCGGATCGGCCCCGACGGGTAAACCAGGACGGCGCGAACGCCCTTTCGTCCGCCAAAGGCATGGGCCATCGATGCGCCGGCGTCGTTGCGGACGGCGGCAAGGACGACAGCCTGGCCGGAATCCTTGACCAGCTCCTCGACGACGGCGGCCAGAAAGGCGATGCCGAAATCGTTGAAAAACCCGGTGGGGCCGTTGTACAGGTTCAGCAGCGAAAAGTCGTCGTCAAGCCGGATAAGCTCCGGCTCGAAGTCGAACGCGCTTTCCGCGACGCGCGACGCGGAAAGGGGATCCAGATCGCTTTCAAGAAGGCTGGGGGTCAGGGTGGCGACAAGATCGAGAAAGCCTGTTTCCTCGTCCATGTACAGGAAGAACTGCCGCAGGTCCATCGCCCTGTCCGGGACGTAAAGCCCCCCGTCGGACGGCAGGCAGCGGAGAACCGCGTCCCTGAACGAAACCGCCGGCTCGGCCGCCGACCCGGTGGAACGAAACAGCATCCTACTTGGCCGGGGACTGCTGCTGCTTAATCTTGCTTTGCCTCAACACGTCCTTGAATATCCGGTCGGCGTCGATCTTCTCGTCAACGCCGAACATCGGGACCGCCCCCTCCCCGTCGACGCTGCGGAACAGGTGCGGCGGTATCTGCCTGTCGTAGGCCCAGCTCGACTCGCTGTTTACCAGGCAGTCCAGCACCGTCACCGCCGCAAGCGTAAAGAAAATCAGGTGCACGTTGTTCCGCTTGCTGGGGCCAAGCAACAGATCCATGCGCTTCGACACCGGATTGGTGATATCAAAACTGTACGCGGCCAACGGGTTTTCCAGGCCAGGGCAGGGGAGCTTCGCCGACGCGCCGCCTGACTGGGTCCACTGCTCTATGTTGGACGCAATCATGGTAAGGTACCTGCGGAACGTCCTTATCTCGCTGTAGATCGCGGTTACCTCCCGCTTCTGGAACGGCGGCGGCCCCATCGACTCGAACTTGTAGTAGGGAAGAAAATACAGCCGCTTGGCCCAGCGCAAGTCGTTCACCGCGCGCTTGGCGTATGGCGAGGTCCTGGACTCGGATGAATGCTCCAGGATGCGGCAGTACTCCGAAAGGCGGGGAAGGTACTCCTTCGTAAAGCTCTCGTCGATGTACCTTCGCCAGTTGTTGATTATTTTACCCATCAGGTCGTTCAGGATAAGGCCGTTTCCGTCGGATCCCGGAACCATGCCGAACGAGACGTAACGAAGGGCGGAGCACAGATCCTCGATGATGTGCATAAGCACCGCGATCTGGTGCAGCGGATCGCCGGGGGCGATTTGCTCGTAGCCGCGCCTTAGCCCGTATATGCTGACGAAGTAAGGATAGAGATCCGGGTACTCGTCCAGGCGTTCCCAGCCGGCCTTCGGGAACAGCGATTCCAGCACCTTAAGGCTCTGTTCCAGGGCCTTCCTTTCGGCGGCCTCCGCCGCCTCCCTGGCCTTCCGCGCGATAACCTCGGGATCGTCCGGATCCTCCTCCTCGACAATGCCCAGGGAGCTCGCCTCCTCCTTCCTGATCTCCTCCTGCAGCGCCTCCAGGCTTCCCTGTTCTATCTGCTCGATGTTTATGTCCAGGGGCTTGATCTGGTCGGCCTCGGAAACGTCCAGGAACGCCATGAAACGACGGCGGCGCGCGCGGAAAAGCGATCCGTAAGGCAACCAGCGGTCGGAAATGAACTTCATCAAAAGGGGGTACAGGCCGTAATGGACCTCGCGGAAAATGTCGGAATAAGCCGAAAGCGCGCTGCGGACAAGGTTCTGAACCTTGTCCCGGGGATCCGCCGGGTGCTCGATGTACAGCAGCTTGTACAGCAGCTTGTACGCCCCCTTGATATGGACGTCCGCGCCAAGCTTTTCCAGGACGAACATCGGCCTGTAGATCGCCTTTAAAAGATCCGCGTAGTCGGGAACCCTTACCGTGCGCGGGTGGGACTGCAGTTTCGCCAGATCCCCGCCTATGCGCTCTATGTTCCACTGGCGGATGGTGTCAAGGATGCCGTATATATACGGCGACGCTTTTTTCAGCCTGTCGTTGCGCCTGGCGTCGTTGCGCGGCAAAAGGATCCTCGTGGAAGTGACAAGCTGCCCGATTTTGTTGTAGTAAAGGTTCATCCGGCGGCAGGTAAAACGGGGGCTGACATACTCCCGGCTGCCCAAAAACGAAAAGACCGAGGCAAGAACCTGTATCGAGTTCTTTATCTCGAAATCGACCTGGGCCGCGAAGCGGTCCATTTTTAACCTTTCCAGATAGGGCGTCGCAAGATGCACGTCGGGATCGTCGGCGGGATCGTCCGCCGACTGCCTGTGCCTTGCGCCGTCGTCGGCCAGGACGGTCTCGACGGCTCGCCTGGGCCGCCCCCTATCCTTGCGGCCCGCAAGCGTAAGATCCACTACTTCCTGCTTTGGCCTGCCGGAATTCCTGCCCGACGACAGATAATCCGGATGGCTTTTTTCCGTGCCGACCTCGCCGCCGAGAATCCTGGCCACCCTTCTTGCCTCGTTCACGTCGATCTCGCCAAGTTTTTCCCGCACCCGGTGCAGTTCCCCAGGTTCATAAATCGCTTTAGCTTTTTTCGCCATACTTACACCCGCAGATACAGTTTCTCGCCGATTCCCCACTGGTTTCGCACCTGGATTTGTTCACCCTTGGCGCTGGCCAGCATCCCGTTATAATATCCCATAGGCGCAAAGAAGTCACCTTTGGCTACAAAAAAATTCGCCCTGAACCGGTTTTTCGTCCTGGGGGTAAACACCAGGTCCACCATGCCCTCCACGTCCTGTATCACCCAGTCCGATTCGGGGCCCCCCGGCATGGTGATCCGCACCGGCGGCAGCGGGGTCATGCGCTTGTCCAGCCACAGGGCGTTCTCGTTGTTCCTGCGCGTTTCCCTGGCCTGGTTCTCCACTATGTGGAAGCCGTAGCGCCTCCCCTCCTCGTCGAAGCCCATCCCCCCGCAGGACGTGAACCTCATGCGGTACGGGAAAAAACCCTTGTAGTCACGGAAAATGCCCGTGCAGCGGGCGGGATCCAGGTTGACGTGCCGCCCGTCCAGCACTATGTCGCCCCTGACCGCGGTAAGCGCCTTGAAGGCGTACATGTTGCGCCGTTCCGCGAAGCCAAGCGACACGACGATGGGCGAGACGTCGCGGCTGCCCATGGCGAAGGCAAGATGGGTGGTAAACGCCGGCTGTTTCCTGGTCGCCGCGATGTCGATGTCCAGCTTAACCGTGTTCGCCTGGAGCCAGTTGTGCACGCGGAAGAAAAACCCCGGGGCACGGCACTCGACCGTGGCGTTTTCCAGCCTTTGCGGCAGCCGCCAGCTCCTCCCCAGGGATACCTTCTCGAAGACATAGGACTCCTCGCTTTCCTTGTTGTGCAGGAAGACCTTGGACGCCTGGAACATCTTGAAGTTGCCCAGGAACGCCTCCAGACAGAACTGCTCGTTCTGGACGCTGAACCCTTCCCATTCCTTAATCCGCCCGTCCCTTACCCAGCGCGGGAGCGGGTAGCGGTATGGCTTATGAACGTCCAGAAGGTTCACCCGGGCAAAGGCCCTGTTCCAGGTTCCCGTCAGGGGGATTCCGTTTTCTATAGGCGTCGCCCTTGGCGCCTGGATTTCCCTTGTGTACATTATAACCCCGTTACATTATACCACTATCTATCTATATCGGCATTATATGCCGTGACATAAGCCGCGATATGCGCTAGACTTGCTCAGGCGAGGTTATTATATGAAAAAAAAATTGCTTGATGTGCTGCGAATCGGAATATTTTATGACGGGTACTATTTTTATAAGATCAGCAACTACTACAAGTACGAGCACGAGAAAAAATCCCGGATAAGCATCAGCGGACTGCACGAGTTCATCCGGAACGAGGTCGCGACCCTTACTGACATGGACATTCGCCGGTGCCAGATAATCGACGCGCACTACTTTAAGGGGAGATCCCTGGCCAGGGACATGGGGGAAAAGGTCCAAAGCGAGCGGGTTTTCGAGGACATCCTGATGCGGGAGAACATCGTCAGCCATTACCTGCCGCTTAGGTTCGGCGGGGACGGCGGTTTCGCCCAGGAAAAGGGCATCGACGTCTGGCTGGCCCTGGAGGCCTACGAGCTTGCCATCTACAAGCACTTCGACATCCTGGTGCTGATAGCCGGCGACGGCGACTACGTCCCGCTTGTCCGCAAGCTCCACACGCTTGGCACCCAGGTCATGCTTATCTGCTGGGATTTTTCCTACCACAACGAGAACGGCGACGTCGTCGAGACCAAGACATCCAGGCAGCTCCTTTCCGAGGTCTTTTTCCCGGTGCAGATGAGCCAGAGGATTAACCAGAACAACAACGAGTACGTGGAAAACCTTTTCGTCTCGGAACGCGGGCAGGACCACAACGCCAACGCCGCACAGCCGAAGCGGCTGGAGGAAGGCTCGGAGGAATTTGTCTCCACGATTTTTAACGTAAACCCCTCCGGCTTCGGCTTTATCAAGGACGAGGAAAAGAACAATATCTTTTTCCACTACAGCAGGCTGACCAACTGCGACATTTCCAACCTAAGGGCCGGCATGAAGGTGAGCTACACGATCGAGGAGGACGAGGAGCGCAGCAAGCGGGAGGACAGGCCCAGCTTCCGCGCAACCAAGGTCACGCTTATCGAGTAAAGGTATCGTGGCCTGACCCACGGAACGTCAAGCGGTGGCGTGTTCCATTTCTGGGGATCTTTCGGCAACAAACACCGGTTCGGAAGCCCGGACAAGGCAATCTCTGTCATATTCCATCATTTCATCGTTGTCTATTACGCCGATTTTATGCAAACCCGTGGCCGTTTCGTGAATGGCTCCGAGCAGCTCACTTTGGTATTTATCTTCCACGAGTACCCTCCTCCCGTATTTCTATCAGCGTCCCTTCCTTAAGGGCGGCTTCGATTTGAGCGGTGGACATGGAAAACAGGGTCTTGGCCTGTTTTTTCAACCATTGATGAAACACAATGCAGCATCCAAGGGGCGGGAGCACGGGTGGCCGAAACCACCCGTGTCCGTTCCGCTAACGATCCCTTAACAGGCGTTCCCTAGATCTGCCACGTGGTGTCCTTTCCTGTTGCTCCAAGACCCCAGAAAGAACTATGGGCGACGGTGTAAACTGGTCAAACGGTATGTTGATTCCTGGGCTGATGTTTCTGGAAGGCAGGGTATACCTTACGCCATAATCATTAAGCCACAACACGACATCGTAAATTCCAGGTGCAGCACGAAGCCCAAAAGTCGTAGAAGAACTTACGGGGAACACCTCATTGCGAGCGACACGATTCGAAGTTCCTGGAAAATACAAGTATAAGTCACCCCAATCACCATGGTACCGAGAAGGTATTCCTGTAATGGTTATGGGCATAAGTTCGCCGCCATAAACAAAGTTAAAAGCAGACCATGGTATGGTGGTATTTCTGGCAATGTTTCTTGCGGATGCAATAGCTTCCCCCCAGCGAGTCGAACCCTCAACCCATAAGTAAACATCATAGGTTCCTGGATCAACAAACCAGAAACGGAAAACTGCCGAAGAGCCTGTTATCGCTGTCCAACTATCGCTCCGCCAGTCCCCCGTTGCCGTGCAACGCAAGTCCATCTCCCCAAAACCGTCTTGATATCCAGAGGGAATCCCGGTAACGGTTATGGTTACGCTGGGCGGAAGAACGGCAAATTGGCCAAACGGTATGCTGTTGTCTTCAGTGATGTTTCTTGCGGATATGGTATATATCCCTAAAAGTTCACCATTAAAGAAAAGCAAGTGAACATCGTAAGTGCCCGGAGCGACATTTCCCAGCGTAAAGGTCACAGAAGAACCTGTTATTCTTGCCTCGCCCCAGGCGATCCCACTTGCAGTTCCAGGAACCATAAACACTATCTCCCCCCAAACGTTGTCCTGATACTGGCTGGGTATCCCCGTAATGGTAACGGTTATTGGCGGCATAAAGGCAAAGGCAGAAAACGGAATGGTGTTAGCGCCCTCAGGGTAAAGGTAAGTGATATTTCTTGTGCGATACACTCTCGCATTATCGTCACTCCCAAATCTTAAACGAACTTCATAGAGCCCTGAAAGGCCAGCCAAGGTAAAAGTTGCTGAAGTGCCTGTTATATGCGTCGAACCACTGCCAACCCTGTTTCCAGTATTGGGGAAGATCAGTTCTATTGTTCCCCACGAGCTGTGGTACTCGGAGGGTATCCCCGTAACGGTTATGGTTAGTGGTGGGGCAATGGCAGACCACGGTATGGTGTTGGCTCCTTCGGTGATGTCTATCGAAGGTATGACATGGGTTCCCCATCCATGAGAAAAGAAGACATGGTATATCCCCGGGACAACGCTTAAAGTAAAAGTCGCCGTAGAGCCTATTGTATCCACCCGACTCCAACCAGTTCTGTTCCCAGTGTCTGGGAACATCAATTCTAAATTTCCCCACGAACCGTGATACTCGGACGGTATCCCAGTAATGGTAATGGTCGCGGGAACCCTTGCAGGTGCCGATGGCCCGGATGGTCCAGACGGCCCTGATCCCGTCTGCCCAGGATCCGTGGGATCGTTATTCATCGGCGAATCGCACCCCGTCAGCGCCAACGCCAAGCCGAACGCCAGCAACACTGCTGGTGTTTTCCAAAGACCTCTTCTCTTCATCTTAATAACCCTCCTTTTCGATGGTTAAAACGACAATGCCCCTGGTTCAAAACACGCCCGGATGACATCCGGGGACTGTTAAGTCCTGTTTTGATCCCAGGGGCTTGTTCGGGAAATGTTAAGTTTTGGTTAAAAAAGCGGGAACAGGCTAAAAAGCGATTGTTACGATCGCCAGCCAGGTGTATAATATTTGCGTTGCGTTGCGTTGCGTTGCGTTGCGTTGCGTTGCGTTGCGT
>WQRP01000079.1 GCA_009786675.1 Treponema sp.
TGGCGGTTGATCCAGTTTATAGCGATCTTCGCGGTGTTTCTTCTGTTTATAGTGTTCAATCTGGACAACAGATCCGACATAAGCCTGGGGTTCACGAAGTTCAACGACGTGCCGGTGTTCATAACCGCGTTCTTCGCGTTTATCGTGGGTATGACGCTGACGCTGCCCTCGATCGTAAGGCTGTGGCTCAGGACGCGCAGGAGCGTTCCGCCGGAGGCGAAAAAGCCGGAAAAAAAGGGGGACAAAAAGAGGGGCGATAAAAAGGGATCCCCGGACGCCGACACCGGCGAAACGCAGGCCCCCGCGAACCTGAAGGACTATGGAATTGACTAAAGCCCGCCGCGCCGCGCTCGCCCTGACCCTTATCCTTGCCGGCGGGTACGCCCAGGCCGCTCCGGCGCAGCTAGGCGCGGAAATACAGGCCCTGGAGCAAAGACTGGCCGCCAACCCCCCGGCGGCGGAACGGCACGGCGTCCTGGTACGCCTAGCCCGCCTACGGCAACTGTCCGGCAACGTGGCCCTCGCCGCGAACCACTGGCTGGAGGCCGCCGCGCTGAACCCCGCCGACGATTTTTCCCTGGTCTCCGGCGCGTACTGCCTTGCCGCCATAGGCGAGTGGGAAAGGGCCCTGGCCGTAATCCGCCCCCTTCTTGACTCGGGCAGGAGCGGCCCCCCGGTGGCAAAGGCGCGATACCTGGACGCGACCCTTAGGGCCTGGACGGAATCGGACATTTCCGCCCTCCTCGCCCTGACCGTGGATCCGGAGGCCGCCTTTTTGCGACCGGTAATCTACTACACCCTTTGGTGGACGGTGGCCAGGGATCCGGTCAGCTTCGGGGACAACGCCGAGGCCTGGAGGCAGCGCCTGCTCGTCCGGTACCCCAGAAGCCTGGAGGCCCGCATCGCCGTCCCCGACGCCTCGCAGGCGATCAGCGCGATACACAGCCCCCTGTGGCTGCTGCTCCCCGGGGTTCCCGCCGGGACGCCGATGGGCATCCCCGAGGATTCAACCCTGGCGGGACTGGTAAGATCCCCCGCGCCAGGCAACGCTCCGCGCGGCGACGCGCCCCCGTCGCAGGGCCAGCAGACAGGCCTGTTCAGGAGCGAGACCAACGCCCGCACCCACGCGGAAACGCTGGGAAGGGCCGGTTTTACGACGATTGTGTCCCGCAGGCTGGTCAACAACGTGGAGCACTGGGCGGTGGTGGTTCCCGCCGAACATCCGGCGAGAACCGCGTCCGAGCTGCGGTTGGCGGGGTACGATTCCTTCACCGTTAGGATTGACTAAACCGCGGAACCGCCGCGGTCGCCAGAAAAGACGGCGAGGAAGGCTAGCTTTTATATTTCAACCGAAAGATCATCCTGGATGGCACCCGAGTCGTACTTGTCCAGTATCTCCTGCTGCATTGCCGCGCGGAACTCCGGATGTATGGGATGAGCCACATCCTTGTATTCCCCGGTCTTTGTCTTACGGCTAGGCATCGCGATAAAAACCCCGGTCTTGCCCTCTATGATTTTTACGTTGTGCACAACGAAGCAATCATCGAACGTAACCGTCACGTAGGCTTTAAGCTTACCCTCACCAACAACCTTCCGTATCCTGATGTCAGTAATTTTCATGCCTCTCTCCTTCACTTTTTTACCAGTTGGTTTTGATGTCACCCCACCCGTATTACTATTCTAGCACCACATCGTCCCCAGTGCAAGCAAAAGCTTCAAAAATATATGGCCATCGCTTCGATAGCAATTTTTTTGCGGATTTAGCCATATTTTTCCGCGAAAAAACCCCAAAACACGTTGAACCGGAGCCGGAAAGCCCGGCAAAATCCGCCCCGAGTGTTTTTAGGCAGGATATTATCCGCTCGTAGGCCAGCCAGTCCCCGTAAAATTCCCCCCGGCCGGCAAAAACGGGCAAAAAATCGTTGGAAAAGGGCCAGTCCCCGGGCCGGCCGGCAAGAAAGCCGGGGATTTTGTCCGGCGAAACACCCCGGCCGGGTGTCCGCGCGCCCGGGGGCGTCGCCAGGCGGTGCCCGTCCAAGGCCCGAAAGGCCGCGGCCGTGTCGCTGTGAAAGCCCGGACAGACCAGCAGCAGGGAAAGATCCCGGAACCCCCCGGGCAGGGCGACGGGGCTAACCAGATCCCCCCTGCCGCTCACCCAGGCGGCCGCGAGCCCGGCGGCGACGACGCCCACGAAAAACGGGACGTCGCTCCCAAGCTCCGCCCCCATTTCGGCCAGGATCCCCGGATCCAAAAGGCCGCCGGGCCGGGCAAGCCGGTTCAGCGCGAGCAGCGTGGCCGCCGCGTCCGAGGAACCGCCGCCCAGACCCCCGCCCAGGGGAATCCGCTTCTCCACCGTAACCCTAAGCCCCCCGCCGTAGCCCGTGCGGCCCCTGAACAGGGATACCGCCCTTGTGACGATGTTCTTCTCCGGGGGAAGCCCCGCGCCCTCCGGAAGCCGCCAGTCCATGCGTACCTCCGTGGCGTCCCCGGCCACGGTCTCGACCAGGACGGTGTCCCCAAAGTCCAGGGCCAGGAACAGGCTTTCTATGTCATGGAACCCGTCGGGGCGCCTGTCCCCGACACGAAGGTGCAGGTTAAGCTTCGCCGGGGCCGCGGTCTTTATTCTGGGCACGGACAAGATCCTAGCACAAAAACCGGGCCGCTCAAACCCCGGCAAACATGGGCTTAAAACCCCCGGGAACCCGGTTGACAATTCTCCGAACTCTCCCTTAATGTTTCTAAAGGAGGATCCTGCCGTCAGCATGGTCCTCCCGCTCGGTTGAGTAACGCATAAAACACACATCAAGACGGAGAGAATTATGGTTCTGCATGAGGTCAAAAACGAACAGGAGGGCTTACAGGAAGAACTCCTGCCGACGGACTGCGAAGAGTCCTTTATGGCTGCTGATGTTTTCCCAGGACAGTCTTTCGCGTTTGACTACAGCGACGAAGACGAGGACGACGAGGAAGACAACTTCGACGACATGGAAGAGGACTTCGACGACGACGATGAGGACGATGATGAGGAAGACGAGGACGAATTTGACGAAGACGAGGACGACGACTTCGACGACGATTTTGACGACGACTTCGAGTACGACGAGGACTGAGTAACGCGAACGGGAGACGGGTCTCGCCCGTCTTCCGTTCGGCACAAAAGCTATCCCGCGCCTACCGAGTAGAGCCGTTCCAGGTCGTAAAACGCCCGGGCTTTTTCGGTCATGAGGTGTATCACTATCGAGCCCAAGTCGATTATGCGCCACTCGTCCCGTTCAAGCCTCGGCCTGTGGGATCGCCGGAGTATACCCATCCCCCTTTCGCGGCAGAACTCCCTTACGTGCCTTTCAAGCCCGTCCAGGTGGGCGTCGCTGCTTGCCGTCGCGATGACGAAAAAATCCGTCCAGGCGCCCATTTCCCTAAGATCGAGCGCGACCACGTCCGCGCCCCTGTGGTCGCGCAGAAGATCCCCCAGGGCCTCAGTTTCCGACAACGTATCTTCCATTAAAATCCCTTCCAATAATGAGCGTGAAGTCCGAGCGAAGCTCGGTGTGCTGCAGGGCGATTTCCCCGGACACCAGAAAGTCCCGGGAGGGGTTCTCGAAGACAATGTTGCTCGAGCGGATTATGTTGGCGAAATTCCGCGCCATGACCTCGTACCCCGACCGGTCGATCACAATCGTCCTTTCGAAGCCGGAATGCTCCGCGTTGCCGACGGAAATAACGTCGTAGCCGAATTCCCGCAGAAGGTCCGCCGTCCTGCCGGCAAGCCCGCTTACCGTGGTCCCGTTAAGCACCTCGACGGTAAAGTGCCGGTCCGCGCCCTCCGCCGGCCTGGTAATCGAGGCCAGGGTACGCCGCACCACGTCGCGAATCAGGTGCCCGTCGTGCAGGGGGATAAGCAGCGTCCGCCCGGACACCTCCCGCTGGACGCCCCCGACCGAATGCACGGCAATCCTGCTCATGTCCATGTTGGCGAACTCGTCGAACAGGCGAACCCTGGCGCGCTCGTTCAGGTCGGTCCGGATAAGGGACCGGAACATCCTGGCGACCTCCGGGATTTTCAGCTTGTCGTTCATTTCCGCCTGCCGCTGCAGAAAGGCCAGGAAAAAGCGCTGCCTGCGGTGCGAGACCATTTCCTGGTCCTCGTCGGGAAGCCGGTGGGTCATGAACGAGACGGCCTTGTCCCCGCCGAAACGGTGTATCCCCGAGGGGAACAAAACAAGCCGGCCGTCCCCGTCATGGAACTGCACCCGCGAGGGGACGAAAAGATCCAGGCCGTCGAGAAGATCCACCGCCCTGCCCAGGTTTTCGGTGCTCATGACTATCGAGAAGGAAATGTCGATCCCCAGGATGCTTCCGACCAGGCCCTCGAAAACGGAGATCTGCTTGGGATCGTACACCGAGTCGATTCTGTCCACGCGGTTGATCCTGCGGATCAGCATCCCAAGATCGCCGGGCACGTCGAAAACCGCCGCCCTGCGGGTCGCCGGATAGTACAGCACGACGAAGGTGCTCAAGGGAAGGCCGTCCTCCTCGATCACGTACATCACGCTTATCACGCGATCCTCGGCGAAAAACCCCTCGATGGGATCGACCCGCAGGGAGTACACCGCGAAGACGACGCCCCCGATCAAAAGCACGACTATGGCCAAAAGCAGGACGCCGCTGGCGTCCCTGCCAACGAAAGTGGTTTTCCTTTCCATCGCTATGTCTCCTTGCCCTTGTGCTTGCGCCCGTGGGTTTTCGCCCCCGGAATTCCCAGTTTTTCCAGGAGGCGCTGCGTTTCCTCGGAAAGCCGCAGCTTCCCGGAGCGCAGGGACGAAACAACACGTTCCAGCACCATCACAAAAATTTCGTCAAGATCGTCCCCGGCAAAAACCAGCTTCCGCAGGGCGGGATCGACTTTTTCCCGGGATACTTCCATCTTATCGGCAATGTACACGACCTTCGCAAGCGGTCCCATGTTGGCGCTGCCGCTGGTGTGAGCCGATATCGCCTCGAGCACGCTTTCATTATGAACCCCGAAATGCTCCTTCAGTAACACCGCGGAGGCCCTGCCGTGGAGCATCGAGGGCTTCTCCTTTTCGAACGGCGATATTTCCCTTCCGTCGCTTTTCGCCAGCCTGATCTGCGCCCTGTCGCTGAGGGGCTTGGCCAGGTCGTGGGCGATTCCGGCCAGGTAGCCCAGCGCGGGGTTCAGGGAAAAGCGGAGGCACAGGTCCCTGGCCAGAAGGGCGGTGTTCCTGGAGTGCAGGAAACGATCGAACGAGAGGCTTTCCCGCGCCGCCTCCTCCACCCTGACAAGGATGTTCTTGGATGGCCGGCCGCCCGGCCAGGTCCCGGTAAAACCGTCGGCCTCCGGCGCCTGGGGGCATCCGTACAGGCCCCGCCCCTCGATGATCGTCCGCGCCGCCGCCGGAACCAGGTAGCGCCAGGGGCCGTTCGCCGCAATCCGTTCCCTGACCATGCCGGAGGAAACCTCCATTACCTCGTTGGCCACCTGGACGCAGGGAAAGGGAACCCTAAGCTCACCCGTGCGTATCCTTCTTGCGACGATGACGTCGGCCATGGAAAGTATCTCGTCGCTCCTGCGCCAGTCGGGGAAGTCCCCGGCCAGGTCGTCGCCGATGATCAGGCCGGGCTTTCCGTCCGGCGCGTAACGCCGGATGATATCGGCCAGGGTGTCCACGGTGAACGAAACCCCGCCGCGCCGGATCTCGCAGTCGTCGATGGTAAGGCGCGGATCCCCGGCGATGGAGGCGGCGATCATCTCCAGGCGGCTGCGCGTGCTGTCCTCCATGCCCAGCACGGCGAGCTTGAAGGGGGACCGGTACGCGGGCACCAGCACCACGCGGTCGTAGCCCAGGTTGGAAAGCACGGCGTCCGCCAGGAAAAGGTGCCCCACGTGGACGGGGTTGAAGCTGCCGCCGAACACAGCGATCCTCATGCGCCGGCCTCCCCGTCCGGGGATCCGGAGGCGTCCCCGGCGAGCCGCAGGAAATCCCGCGCCAGCTCGTCCATCCCGTCGCCGGAGAATACCGAGACGCCCAGGACGGTCTCGTCGGGGTACCTGGCGACAAGCTCGGCCAGGCGTTCCCCGGTTCCGGGCAGGTCGGTCTTGGTTCCCAGCAGGACGCGCTTTTTTGCGACCAGATCCGGGGAGAAGTTCCCAAGCTCCCGCCGGAGCACGTCAAAGGCGTCCAGGTAATTGTCGTCGGAAAGATCGACAAGAAAGGCCAGGGCCGCGGCCCGGGAAACGTGTTTCAGGAACCGTATGCCCAGACCCACGCCCCGCGAGGCCCCCTCCAGAAGCCCGGGGATGTCGGCGATGATTACGTCCCTGCCCCACTCGCCGTCGCTGCCGTAGCCGACGGACAGCACGCCCAGATTGGGGATTTTCGTGGTAAAGGGGTACGGGGCGATTTTGGGCCGGGCGTTGGTAAACCGGTCCAGCAGGCTGGACTTTCCGGCGTTCGGGAAACCGACAAGGCCTATGTCCGCCATTATCCGGAGTTCCACCTTTAGCCTGACGGTCCTTCCCGGCTGCCCGGGCAGGGCCCTGCGCGGCGCCTGGTTTACCGAGGACTTGAACCGTATGTTCCCCCAGCCGCCGTTCCCGCCCTTGAGGTACACGAAATCCCCAAGTTCCCGCCCGTGGGGCTCCGTTTCGCCCTCCGCCTTGCCATCGCCCGGATCCCTGGAAAAATCCCGGACCAGCCTGCCCGTCTGCGCATCCCTGACGACGGAGCCCGGGGGCAGCGGAATCACCACGTCGCCCCCGTTCCGCCCGTAACGGCCGGAGCCCTCGCCGTCGTGCCCGTTTTCGGCCCTGAAAACGTGCCTGTGGCGAAGGTGCGCCAGGGTACGCAGGTTGCGCCGCACCGTAAACACCACGTCCCCGCCCCTGCCCCCGTCCCCGCCGGAGGGCCCGCCCTTGGGGACGTATTTTTCCCGACGAAAGGCAACGCAGCCGTTGCCGCCTGACCCGGATGTAACCTCGATGACCGCCTCGTCGGCAAATTTTTCCATGGTACACGAAGGATAGCATAAAAACCGCGACCTGTGGAGTAAAAAAAAGGGTCTTGGGGGATCGGCTTTCGCTTCCCTGGGGGGAGTATATAACTACGCCCATCGCGATAAAAATCCCATGTTTTCCCTAAAAATCGCCCCCAGTGACAATAATCCCCGGAAAGCTGGTAGACAGAACGGGCGTTATCGCCGGTCGCC
>WQRP01000080.1 GCA_009786675.1 Treponema sp.
TGGGCGGTAAGGACGTGGCTTATCCGGTGGGCGTTTTTGTGCAGCTCGTCGTATATGTGGATGACAAAGCCGCCAGGATACCCGAACACGGTGTCAACGCCTTGCGCCACCAGTTCCTCGATGATTATTCCCGCTCCGTTTAAAGTCATGCTGAATCCTGCCCTTTGCACATAAAGGTATTGCAGCGTTTGCTGTGGAGTTCAAGCGTATCTTGTATCTTCCCTGCCTGTCAATATGGGGTGCCGGAAGTCACGGGAATCAATTTTTGTTTACAAGCGATCCCCCGGAACGGGATTTTCGTTCCATGCCGGGAAGCGGCCGGCAAGGCCAGATCCCGAAAACCCGCCGCAAACGCAAGCAAGGCGCGAGTTCGCGCCATTAATAAGGGTATGAAGACAAACGAAAACACCGAGCCTTTACGAAGGTTCAACCCGCTCAACGACTTCCTGTTCCACAAAACAATGGGAGTGAAAGGCAACGAGCCGCAGCTCATTGGTTTCCTGAACGCCGTCCTTGTGCCCTCGGGAAGAAAGCCAATCGACACCGTCGAGATCCTGGACAAGAAGATCTACGTCAAGGACATAATCAGCGGCAAGTCCTGTTCCCTTGACGTTAGGGCCGCCCTCGCCGACGGAAGCCGGGTAAACATCGAGGTGCAGGTCCGCGATAAGAAAAACATGGACCGCCGAAGCCTGTTCTACTGGGGAAAGATGTACGCCGAGACCCTGCAAAGCGGGGACGATTACAGGGATCTCCCCGACACGATCGCGATAAACATCGTGGGCTACGACTTTCCAGACGGGGGCGGCGCGCACACGCGCTTTCGACTTAGGGAAGTGACGGACCCCACCCTGGAGCTAACCGGCGCGATGGAAATCCACTTCCTGAATGTGGTAAAGTGGAGGAGGCAGGTAAGGAAGGACTTTTCCGGGGATCCGCTGCACCGCTGGCTGGCGTGGTTGGATCCCGAAAGCCCGCCGGAGACAATCGAGGAGGTCAAGAGCATGGACATCGCGATAGCGCACGCGGACGGCAGACAGAGGGTCGTGATGCGTGGCAGGAGGGCGCGGGAGGCCTACGAGGCGACCCAGAAGGCGGAGATGGATCGTCGCAGCGAGATCGCCTTTGCCGTCGAGGCGGCGGTCGCCGACAGGGACGCCGTGGTTGCCGAGAAGGAAGCCGAAATTGAGCGGCTTAGGGCGCTGCTTGGGGCAGGGGACTGCGGTTAGTTCCCGTTCCACGAAAAAAAACCGCCCGGGGAACCCCGGGCGGCCTTTGGCTTTACGCCAGCGTGGTTAGCTGAACCACGCGGCCATTACCTATCAGTCGAAGACTTCCTAACAGCATGCACAGTTACAGCCACCTAAGTCGCAGGGGCTCACGGCTTCGGTGCAGTTGCTCCCTGTACAATTGCAGGGTTGAACAACCGTAAAGCCAAAGTCGGCCAACACTATGCTCTTTGGTCCCCTGCCGATCAGGAACTCTCCGGTCGCGCGATGCGTTACATTCACGTTCGCAGCATCAGCATCGGGGTTATAAATCTCCAGGTCAATGCGTGTAAATACCCTGGAGAAAATCCTATTATCTTCACTAGGACCACCATCCCCCTCAACGTACTCAAACCTAAATACAGCCGTGCCGTCCTCAATATAAGCATCCACGCTATGAACCGCAACATCATAACCCGGCGGCGTGGGGTCCTCCCTTTCTAAAACATCCGTAACGCATATCGGCGGAACCGCGGGGGGGTCGGGCTCGGGAGCCGGGCGGATATCCCTTAAAGTCAATGTCGCGGTTTCGCCGCTAATCCCGGAAACGATAATTATGGCTTCCACACGCCGGTCGTTCGGAAAGCCTTCCAGACAGTAGCAATAATCAGCAGGATCATCGGCACAGTCACAATCATCACATGTACATACAATTCGAGCCAGCAACTGTCCGATGTTGCCGTAGTTGCCGTCCGCGCTGATGTTACAGCCAGTAAAGGCCAGCGCAAGCACGGCCAGCACGGCCGGTATCGCAAAAAGTTTCTTCATCATTTTTCCAACCCTCCTTGGGGTGCGTAAAACGGCATGACCGTCGGCTCGGGTCGCGTCCGGGTAACACCCGGCGATCGGGGAAAAGCCCGATCCGCCCGATCCCGCGGGCCTGCCGCAAACCGCGGCAATCGCGCGGCCTTATTGGCCGTTGCCCGGCAGCCTCATGCTAACGGTAAGGTCAATCGTCGGGACATTGGGCCCCGGCGTCCTATTAAAGAACGCGCCGACGACGCTGTTAAGCCCAAGCGCGACTACCACGTCTTCGGTCGGGTTAAAGGTCATGCCCCAGGACAGGTTCCCCGCGAAGAGGGAGGTGGGCTCGATCCCGAAGAAGCTCCAGGTGCTAATGCGCGTCGGCGCGCCGTCGTTGCCGCCGGTCTGGTTCCACGTGTTCCAGTTAAACACCCGCACGACGGTGCCGGCAAAAAAGGTAACCCTGGACTCCTCGCTGGGACGCATCCTTACGCCCAGATCCACGCCGGAACGAAGGGTAAACAGCCTGTACCCAGGCTCCTGCCAGTTGACGGTGTCCCCGTACCAACTGTTGGAAATAAGGGTCATGCCCGCGTCCAGCGTCGGCCGGATCCCGAACGCGACCTGGCCCAGGTTGATCGACTGCTGGAAGTAGGTCAGCAGCCCAAAGCCGGTCATGCCGCCGTGCCTGTTCGAGAAATCCTCGGGCGTTTCAATCGGGTGCCTATAGTCGTCGGGGTCGGGACGCACCCCACTGGCCGTAAAGGCGTAGCTTTCCCTGGCCCCGGCGGTGGTGGTAAACCGCAGCGTGGCGCCGGCCACCGACGCGTCGCCGAGCCTTAGCCTGGCGCCGGCCAGGGCATCGAAGGCCCCGCCCGTGTCCAGGGTCCGCGTCATGCTGGCGCTCCCGAACTGGTCGCTTACCGAAACGTAATCCGTATCGACACTGGTGGCAAACTCGTAGCCAAGCCTGACCCAGGGGAACAGGCCGCCGTCAAGCAGGTTGGCGCCCCAGGTCAGGGCAATTCTCCGCGATCCTTCCAGAACACGGGCTCGCTCTGCCCAGTCGCGTTCGTGGGTCAGGCCGGCATCGCCACCGGGGAGCGACTCATCCTCTATCCATTCATGCCTAAATCTCTCGACATTATGGCTCACGACGAAGTCCAGGCGGAAGCCCATACCGAGCAGCCCGACCAGCACCGCGATATTGTTGTTCCAGGCCGCCTGGCTATACCATATGGCATTCGAGTCGGCGAACCCGATTTCGGGCTCGAAGGGCCTCATTCTGCCGCCGACCGCATTCACAAGCCGGCCGCCGTAGTAGAGACCCAGGTAAAACGCGCCGAAATCCCTGGCAAACCCGGCGTGAACGGTCTGCTCGGGAAGGTCCTGGCCTATCCTGTAGTTGCCGCCCACGAAAAACATCGTACCGAGACCCGGGTTAAAGAACCTGGGGTTAATAAACGAGTCCACCTGCGTGCTGAACCTGCTCGCGCTGTAACGGGCCTCTACCGACCCGCGCGTTGACGCGGCAATATCCCGTATGCCGATGAACCCGGCATTTAAGGACGGCGGCGCGGGAGGGGTCTGCGCCTAGGCCATGCCGCCGACAACCAAGGCGGTGGCCAGCAACGAAACAATTCTCTTAATCATGACTTTTGTCTCCTTCCTTTCGCGGCTTTTAAGTCTCCGCGGACTTTTTTTGGGATCCCCGTACGGGATCCCTATATAAAACCTTCGCAGCCAAAACCCGCTCCAAGTAACACTCGGGGATATTTAAATCCAAATTTTTAACTCCTGGGCCTTATTTCGACAAATTGCGTTCCCAACACACCAGTGTTTCAACACGCCTATACCGCCATTCCACCGATATGCAAATAATAGTCAGGGGGTTGAAAAAAATTTCAAACCAGCCATTTTCTGGCTCCTATCGGTGGTCATTCCGGTTCCTACTGGTAGTTACCTAAGAAGCAATTTCCGTGCCAAGCGCGGGCTTCTGCCGAAAGTTTTTTCGAAAAGGGCGAATTCCACGCGACGCGGGTCGTCCTGCCGCGCCCCGTCGCCGCCCCGTCGCGTCCGCCAGGAGCAACGTGGGCGCGGGTTTCCGCCGTGTATGAAAAATTATACGCCGGGCATTCAAAAAAAACTACGATGCCCGGGCGTTTTTTGCCCCGTGGGCAATCCTACGGAATGGGATTATCGTTCAGATCGTCGCTTTAGCGAGCCTCAAGCCTTTTTTTGATCTCTTCCGTCGAGCAGCCCTTGGCAATAAGCTCCAAGACTTCCATACGATTTTTCTTTGCGCCTCTTCTTTCACCCCTTTTCTCGCCTATCGCTTCGCCGTAGAACTCCAGGCGCACCGGTTCGAACTTGTCCGGGTTCAGGCACATCTCCACGTCGATCGGCTCGCCGTCGCTTGCCCGGCAGTTGATGTCAAAGCGAACCAGCCGATCCATCACGCTCTCCGGCGCGGGCGGGATGGCGCAAGGGGAAAATCGTGTCCCGTGCCTCCCCATCCCCGCAAAAATGTTCTATAATTAGTGGCTGGGGGTACGATGACGAAAACGATGACGATAGTTTTGGTTCTAGCCATTGTGGCGTTTACGGCGTGTTCGCCTTACGCGGGCAATGAGGGATCCGCGACGGGAAACCTTCAAAGGCAGGCGGTGGGCGAGGTTTTCGAGCCGGCGTCTGCCGAGCGCTTGGTCGCGGAGACCGGGAAAGCCAGGGTTAGCCGGCGAGTGTCCGACGAGTGCAGGACGGGTCGCGGCGAATCCCGCGACGGGCACCGTAGGGGCGGCGGCCACCCGGGCAGGGGCGGCTTGCGCTGGCTGCTTGACGAGAACGGCGAACCGCTAAGCGATTCGGCGTTTGCCGAACGCCTGAACCAGGCGGTTGCGGAGGGTCTTATAACCGAGGAAAGAAGGGAGCGGCTAATTAACCGACGAGCGTCCGGCGATCACCGCAGAACGGATCGCGACGAATTCCGTGGCAGGGGTCGCGGCCGTGGCGGCCGGGCGTCGTAACGATTAAACGAGCAGGCTTTCCAGTCCCCGGTTCACGGCGGAAACCAGGGCCAGAACAGAGGCCATGGTAATGTCGTTGTGCACGCCGACGCCCCAAACGGGTTTGCCGGCCTTGTCGTGGATCTTCACGTAAGCCGCCGCCCTGGCGTCGGAATCGCTTTCCAGGGCGTGCTGGACGTAATCGACGAAACGGAATTCCAGTTCTGGCTTGCCCTGCCGCAGCGCGTGGCTTACCGCGTCCAGGGATCCGTTGCCCGTCCCGGTTAGCCCGTAACGCTCGCCCTTGAACGTAAGCGCCAGGTCGGCGACCGTCCTTTCCCCGTCCCGCCTCCAGTCCACGCCTTCCAGCGAAACCGGCGAACGCACGTTGACGTAGCCGGAGGTAAACGCCTCCAGGATTTCCTGGGGGGTAAGCTCCTTGTGCGCCTTGTCGGAAACATCCTTTATGAAGTACCCAACCTCCGGCTTGAGTTCCCTAGGTAGGTGGTAGCCGAAGTTGTTTTCCAGGATGTACGAGATGCCGCCCTTTCCCGACTGGCTGTTTATGCGGATAACGTCCGTCTCGTATTCCCGGTTCACGTCGCCCGGATCCAGCGGCAGGTAAGGCACCGTCCAGGGTTTCTCCCCCTTTTCCTTCCGGTACTGCATCCCCTTGGCGATCGCGTCCTGGTGCGACCCGGAGAAGGCGGCGAAAACCAGTTCCCCGGCGTAGGGATGGCGCGGCCCCACCGGAAGCCCGGTCGCCTCCTCGTAAGTGCGCACGATATGGGGCATGTCGGAAAGGTCGATCCCCGGATCCACCCCGTGGGTGTACAGGTTCAGCGCCAGGGTAACCAGATCCACGTTGCCCGTCCGCTCACCGTTGCCCAGGATAGTGCCCTCGACACGGTCGGCCCCGGCAAGCAGCCCCATCTCGGCGGCGGCGACCGCGGTTCCCCGGTCGTTGTGGGGATGCAGCGAGATGATCACGTGCTCCCGGTATTTCAGGTTCCGGTTCATGTAGGCGACCTGCTGGGCGTAGACGTGGGGCATCGAGGCCTCCACCGTGGCCGGCAGGTTTATGATCACCGGGCGCTCGGCGCAGGGCTTCCATACGTCGATCACCGCGTTGCATATCCTAAGGGCGAACTCCGGCTCCGTCCCCGTAAAGCTCTCTGGCGAGTACTCGAAGGCGAACTTCGTCTCGGGCATTTCCCCGGCGAGCTTGTCGAACAGCCTGGCTCCTTCCTCGGCGATGGCGATAATCTCGTCCTCCGACAGCTTGAAAACCTGCTGGCGCTGGGCCTGCGAGGTGGAGTTGTACAGGTGCACGATGGCTCTGGGCGCGCCCCTAATGGCGTCGAAGGTTTTTTCTATTATGTGCGCCCTGGACTGGGTAAGCACCTGGATGGTAACGTCGTCCGGGATAAGGTTCCCGTCGACAAGCGTTCGCATGAACGCATACTCGGTCTCGGACGCGGCGGGAAAGCCCACCTCGATCTCGTTGAACCCGATGCCCAGCAGGAATTTGTAGTAGGCGAGTTTTTCGTCCAGGCTCATGGGGGTAATAAGGGCCTGGTTGCCGTCCCGCAGATCGACGCTGCACCAGATTGGCGCCTTGGTGATCCGATCCTGTTTTACCCAGTCGGTATGTTCCCCCGGCGGCATGTAATACAAAGGGCCGTACTTTTCGACGTGTTTCACGTTTTTGTCCTCCTGCTAAAATTGGACTTTACCACGTAAAGGCGGCTGTCAACAAGGGGGGCGGAAACCTACCCCTTAGAGATAGGCATTAATCCCCTCGGCTTTTACGGAAAATCCCCCGGGGAATTTGCCGCAGGCATCGCAGGCCAGCATCGCGACCGCGATTAGGAGGGCACCGTTGCCCGGAAGGTAAAGCGGTAGGGCGTCGTCGCCGATCATTTGATTGTGCCCGTTTGCCAGGTAAGTGTTTTTTGGGCTTTCCATTAACAGTATGTCAATCGCGTCCTTGTAGCGATCAAGGCGGCAGGCGGTCATGGCCATCATGGGGAAATCCCAGCCATAGAAAGTTGTTTTGTCCCAAACCGAAAGAACCCTGTCCAGGGTGGCCGACATAATTTCGCGATTGATTTTGTCACTGTTCAAAACACCGTACATTGCCAGCATGGAAGGGTGGTCGGTGTAAAAAGGCAGTTTGGAAAAAGTGTCGGGACAATT
>WQRP01000081.1 GCA_009786675.1 Treponema sp.
GGTTGCAGTTTANCGTGTTGCCGCAGCCGGAGTAATTTTTATAATACCGTTTGTTGTCGCTAAGCATGTAGTAAACTGGATTGTCGAGTCCCCGGAAAGAGAAGGTCGGGCCGTTTTCATTTCCCTCGCCGGTATGGTTGAACACGACATCGAGTATCACCTCTATACCCGCCTTGTGCAGTTCCCTAACCATGGTCTTGAATTCCCTGACCGCCCCGCCCGGACTGCGGTCAACGGCATAGGTTTCCTTGGGGGCAAAAAAGGCCACCGTCGAATAGCCCCAGTAATTCGTCAACGGTTTGTTGGTCCTAGGATTAAGGCGAGGCAGCTCGTTTTCGTTGAATTCCTGGATGGGCAGAAACTCAAGACTGGTAATTCCCAGCTCCTTGAAATACGGAATCTTCTCGATAACGCCAAGGTAGGTTCCGGGGTGCTTCACCCCGGAGCTGGCGTGGGCGGTCAGGCCCCTGACGTGCGTTTCGTACAGCACGCTAAAGCGCAAGGGGTAGTTCAGGGGCGCGTCCCCCTGCCAGTCAAAGTCGCCGTCGTCGATTACGATGCACCGGGGAAGGTGGAGCAGGTTTTCCTCGCTGGAAAAAGAAAGATCCCCCGTCGCCGACGCCTCCGACCAAAGGTCGTCCGGTTGAGGCCCGGTCGCCCGCGAATCGGCCTCAAAACCCGTGCACTTGCCGAAGTCCCAGTTGTCGGTGTTGTGGAGGGCCTTGGCGTAAGGATCAATCAGTGCCTTGTGGCGGTTGAAGCGCAGGCCGCGCTCCGGTTCGTAGGGACCGTCGGCCTTGTACAGATAGCAAGCCCCGGGCTTTAGCCCCTGGACATGGCAATGCCACACGTCGCCCGTCTTGGCCCCCCTTGTGTCCAGGGGAATCTCCACGTAGGGGCTGTCTTTTTCCGTGGACTCAAAAAGGACGAGGGTAATCAGAGTCGCATGGCGCGAAAAAATGGAAAAATTGACCCCATCGTTGGTCAGTGTTGCTCCCAAAGGGTTGGCTTTTCCGTTGCCAACCAAGAATTCCCCAAAATGCATAGGATAAATATAGCACATTTGGAGCCATTAGGCTACACGGCAAGATACCCTTGTTGACAGCGAACGGGGCCACGCTGTAATATGACGTATGCGACACTTGGTAGACACCCTGGAAAAAAACAGGACCTTGTCGAGAGAAGAGTTTAGCACGCTGCTGACCACCGACGACAAGGAAACGGAGGAGCACCTCTTTTCCCGTGCCAGGGACACGGCGACAAAAAATTTCGGCAGGGATATTTACCTTCGCGGCCTGATCGAGTTTTCCAATTATTGCAAACAAAACTGTCTGTACTGCGGATTGCGCCGGGACAACCGTGATTTGGAAAGGTACCGCTTAAGCAAAGAGGAAATCCTTGAGTGCTGCAAGGAAGGGCACCGCCTGGGTTTTCGCACCTTTGTCCTGCAGTCGGGCGAGGACGACTACTATACAAAAGAAAAAATGGCGGAAATTATCCGCGCCATTCGAGCCGAGTACTCTGACTGCGCGATAACGGTTAGCGTGGGCGAAAAGGACGAGGACACCTATCGAACGTATTACGAGGCGGGGGCAAATCGTTTCCTGTTGCGCCACGAGACAGTCTCGCCGGAACACTACCGAAAACTGCATCCCCTGGGAATGGAAATCGAAACGCGAAAGGAATGCCTGTACCGGCTAAAGAATATCGGTTTCCAGACGGGCAGCGGGATCATGGTCGGCTCGCCTTTCCAGACCATTGACAATATAATTGACGACCTGTATTTTCTGGCGGAACTGCAACCGGAGATGATTGGGATTGGCCCGTACCTGCCTAGCAAGGACACGCCTTTTAGGGACCACGACGCGGGAAGCGTGGATCTGACGCTCCGTCTGATAGCGGTCTTCAGGCTGATGCNCCCCGACGCGCTGATACCCGCGACGACGGCGCTTGCGACAATCCACCCGACCGGACGCGAAAAGGGAATCCTGGCCGGGGCGAACGTCGTCATGCCTAACCTGTCGCCTTTGCGCGTCCGCGAGAAATACCAGTTGTACGACAATAAAGCCTGCACGAAGGACGAGGCGGCGCATTGCCGGGGGTGCCTTCAGCGCAGGCTGGAAGCAATCGGCTACACGATAAGCGAGCAGAGGGGCGATCACGTAAGCAGGGCAGGCCACTAAGTTGTTTCGGCCGGCTTGCTCTTTTTCATGACAATCATAATTGCCAACGCGCCCAGGAACGAGCCCAGGGTATTGGCGACCCAGTCCAGGATATTGCTGTGCCGGCCCGGGACAAAGTACTGGTGTATCTCGTCGATTGCGCCGTAGGCGGAGCCAATCAATGTTGTCAGCAGCAGGGCCAGTAACGAGCGGCTTCTCCAGAAGCCCGGGGATATCCAAAGACCTATGGCAAGACCAAGAACCCCGTAGGCCAGCAGGTGCTGCAACTTGTCCCAGCCAAGAACCCCAGGGGGCTGGGGCAGGGTACTCTGGGATGACAGGAACCAAAGGGTTCCGGCGATAAGCGGGGCCGGAAGCCTAAGCAGAATCGTTTTGAGCTTGCACATCAACTAAAACCGCAAGGCCTCGACCATGTAGCGAATGTCGTGGGTATTCCCGGCAACGCGCCTCATCTCTATGACGAAAATCATGGAGTCGCCCGAGGGGGAAACCAGCACCTGCCTGATGCGGTACGACAGTATGCCGTCCCTCCAGATACTGGGCGAGCCGACGGTAAAGGTCCTTGTTTCCCCGTGATGGGTTCTTCGCAAGTTTATAAAAAACGACGATCGAACATTCGCGCCGCTGCCCTCTATCGTTTCCACAAGCCTTGCCTCGTAGTAAACAGTCGTGTCCCTGGACGCGAAATCCCTAAACGTAATGGATCTGTTGTAAAGCGCCGGATCCCCGGGCAGGGCGATGTACAAAGGCTGTCCCTGGTTGGGAAAGATCACCCCGTGGCGTTCGGCCAGGGGCGCGTTCCTGGCAATCAGCGAGTGCATGGCCCCCGACCCGCTTTGCCCGGCCACTATCGGCCTGTCGTGGGTATAGGAGGCCCTGCCGCCCGGGACAAAGTCGTTCCTGGCGACGTCAACGACAAAAAGATTGGCCCAAGGCCTTAAGGTTCCGGATCTGACCCCATACTGTGCAAACATATAGACGCTGCCGTCGGCAGAAAACCCAAGATTGACAAAAGAAGCCGAATCGCCCGCCCATAGAGCCGGGCCGCCAACTATCAGCAGTCCTGCCAACGCAAGAAAAAGTCGTTTTAAAAGCATACTGCTTCTCCCTAGATAGATTATCGGAAGCAAAAAGAGAACTCTTGAGAAAAACAGCGTCAATGGCTATGCTGAATACATGACCCTGTCCAACAGGAACACCGTCTTTAAGGCCGGAATCGCCCTTTCGGCGCTTTGCCTGGTAATGGCAATCGCCGCCCTGCCGGCGGTAACCTCCGCCTATGCCTACATGGAGGAGGAAATAGCCGTCCGTTCCGACGGGGTTTTCCAGGCTTTTCTTGGGCGGCCTTTCGAGCCAAGCCTGCTGGCGGTGCACTTTACCGTCCTGGCCCTGGCCCTGTATTCCCTTGTCTCGATCGCGCTAATCTATTTCTTCTTCGAGAAGACCCAGTCGCCGGAAATACTGTTCGTCGCGTTTTTCGCGGCGTCTTTTTCCCTAGAGGTCCTGCGCCTAATCCTTCCCTTGGGGCAGGTCCACGAGATACCCTCGCTGTACCTTCTTATGGCGTCCAGGATAATACTGTTTGGCAGGTATTTCGGCATCTTTTCGCTGTTTGCCGCCAGCGTACATGCCGCGGGCTACCAGTCTCAGCAACAGCGCAATGCCATCATGATAATAATGACGACGACGCTGTTCGTCGCGTTAAGCGTGCCCGTCGATACGCAAATCTGGGATTCGAGCCTTACCATGCTTAGCGGCTACGCGTCGATGTTCAGGTTTGTCGAGTTCGGAACCCTTCTTATAACCGCGGCTAGTTTCTTTGTCGCGGCATGGCCGCGCGGTTCCAGGGAGTTTGTCGCCATAGGCGTCGGCTCGGTTCTGGCTCTTCTTGGCAGGAACATCCTTTTACAGGCGGATACCTGGGCGGGGTTGCCGGCCGGACTGCTTTTCCTTGCCGTCGGAACCTGGCTTATCTGCATAAGGCTCCACAGAATTTACCTGTGGCTTTAGAGGATCCACTGGACGGCAGCTCCCACCGCCAGGGGCAGGACGATGTTGTCGTAGTCTTCCAGGGGCAGGGCTTCCACGGCGGTGGCCACAAACGCGGCGGTCAGGGCGGCCATGTAGTTCTGCGAGACAAGGTATACGGAAAGCCCGGTGGCGACGAAACAGGCCGCCGAGCCTTCAACGCTTTTGCCCAAAAGAAACGCCGGGCGAATTCTGCCGAACAGCCTTCCGGCCAGGCTGGCGAAGCCGTCCCCAAAGGCCAGGGCGAAAATNCCCGCGCCCGCGACAGGCAGGGGGAACAGTAAGAGGGCAAGCATCGCGCCGATTCCCAGGGTCACGGGGCCAGAGACAAAACGCCCCATGTCCCTTTCGCGCGAAGCCATTCTGGTTATGGCTGAAACAAAGGGAACCTTTACGCCCGAGCACCTAAGCAGTTCCATGGCGGTATAGGCGAGAACGCCGGCAAACAGCGACGCAACGGCAAAGGGAAGGCTTATGGCCGCCATTCCGGGGCTTAGTGCAATAAGAAAATGCAGGGATTTCCTGACCGCCTCGGCTTTTGCCTCGGCAAGGGTTATGGTCTGCCCGTAGGCACCGGCGACAGGAAGAGAAAAGGCTGTTTTTTCAAGGACTAGCTTTTCCATACCATACATATAGCAAAATCCGTGCCAAATTTGCGTCCAGGGCAAAAAATATTTCCGGCGATTGGGCCGGCCGAAAATCGCCGCAAAAAGGCGGTTTTACCAAGGAACCTATTGCCTGTCGCTCCACGGACGTCCGGTTTTCCGCCCGAAACGCCGATACAGGAGTGGGCGGGCGATCCGCCTTGCCCAAGTGTATGAAAAATGATAAACTGCAAATTCAAAAAACACTATGATAAGCTCCATTGACGATCTTCCGCCCGCGCTGGCGGCTTCCGTAACGCCCGACGAGAAAAGGCACATCGAGAGCATGGGGCTGCTGCCCTTCGCCGTAACGCCGCACTTTGCCTCGCTTGCCAGCCCGGAGGCGGACGATCCCATCAGGCGGCAGTTTTTTCCCGACCCCCGCGAGGCAATCCCCGACCCTTTCGCGCTGGACGACCCGCTTGGCGAATCCCTGCATCGCGCCGCCCCATGCCTGGTTCACCAGTACCGGAACCGCGCGCTCCTGCTTGCCGCGAGGGCCTGCGCCGGATACTGCCGCCACTGCTTTCGGCGCGTCTGGATTTCCAGGGATCGCGGCCCGCGATCCGGGGACTGGGCGGCTTACCTGGCGGCGCATACGGAAATACGCGAGGTTCTTGTCTCCGGCGGCGATCCCCTTACGATGGACAACGACGGGCTGGCCGAACTGTTCGGCCGGCTGCGCGACGTCCGGCCGGGCGTCGTACTTAGGCTGTGCACCAGGGCGCCCATAACGGAGCCCGGACGCCTGGACGCCGGAACCATCAACATGCTTGCCGGGTTTCGCCCCCTATGGATGTCGGTCCACATCAACCATCCCAGGGAACTCTCGAGCCCAAGCCGCGACGCCCTGGGCGAGTGCGTAAGGGCGGGAATCCCGGTCAAGGTGCAGACCGTGCTGCTCCGGGGCATAAACGACGAGCCGGCGACGCTTGCCGGGCTGTTCCGGGACTGCCTGGATCTGGGGATGTCGCCCTATTACCTGTTCCAGTTGGATCTTGCGCCCGGGACCGCCCATTTCAGGGTTCCGCTCGGGCGCGGCCTGGCCATTTACCGCGAGCTTGGCAGGCTGATCCCCGGCCCGCCGGCCTATGCCGTCGATCTTCCGGGCGGCGGCGGGAAAATCGCCCTGCACGAAAACGTCATCGCCGGGGAAAGGGTTTCCGGCAAGGGAGCCGAGTACGTCCTTAGGGACAAAGACGGCAGGGATTGGCACTACCCTGCCGAATAACCGCCTTAGCTCGGATTGGCCCCGCGATCCTGCCTTTCCTGCGCCTTTAGCAGTTCCCCGGCCTGGGCGATTAGGCAGTCCTGCAAAACCCTGTTCAGCGCGCCAAAGATTTTGTACAGCTCGTCGGATTTCCTTTCGGTGGAAACCTCCAGGAACATAGGCACGTCCTTTCCCTCCCGCAGGTATTCCCGGTTCACGTTGAACCTGTAGCAGATAAGCTCGATTGTCCTGTCGTTTATTTCCTGCTTGCCCGTTTCCATCCTCGCGTAGACGCTTTGCGCCGTGTAGATTTCGCGGGAAATGAATCTTTGCGAAAGCTGCAATGCCTCCCTGACGGCTTTTAGGCGCTCGTGCGTAAGTGTCATAGGTATCATAGGCTATCCCCCCAACATCAAAATACCACGGCGAGGGCGAAAAATCAACCTGTTTTTTTGGGCTTGACTGATTCTGTATGAATCTTGTAAGATTCCTGTAGGATCCTGAAAAGCATCTTACGGGATATGCATGACATGCAAGCTTGAGCCAAAAATCCGTAAGAAAATGCCGGAATGGGGCTTTTGGGTTATGTTCATAGGCATATTCATTTCGAATGTAATGGCATGTTTTGATGGTTTTGACCGGGGCGTTTGGAATGGCCGGCGTCTCCCGGTTTTCGAATACACGGCCGGATTCCGGCCTGTATATATTCCCTCGTCGAGGGGATCGCCCTAAGGGCGAACAAATCAAAGCGATTTCCCGCTGATAGGCGGCGGGAATCGCAAAAGGGGTTTTTCTATGAAAAACGTACTCAAGCTTCTCGGACTTATCGCCTTGGTGGCGGTAATGGGGCTCGCAATGGTAGGCTGTGGCAGCAGCTGCCCTGGTGATGGCAATTGTGGCATAACTATGCCCGCCAACCCGACAGTGGCGGATTTAGCGGCGTTGGCAAATCCCACGCACTGTGGCGATGCTGACTGTGCTAGGGATATAACAAGCGCTATCGCTGCCTGGACTGATCATACGACGGC
>WQRP01000082.1 GCA_009786675.1 Treponema sp.
CACGACGACGACATTATAGGGATCCGGTCTAGGACGGTCGGTTCCGGCCGGCTGGACAGGATAACCGACCCGGCCATGCGGGCGGCGGCGATGCGGTTCTCACGGACGGTGAACCTTTTCGTCGTGCCGATTCTGGTTATAGTCGCCGGTATTTTCTTTTCGTTCAGGCGCAAGGCGGCGGCCCGCGCCGATGTCGAGTAAAGGAGTTGGACATGGAGTACAGAAAAAAGGTCGTCGTTCTTTCCTGCGTAATCGCCTCGCTGACCCTGGTTTACGTTGGGGCCATCGCGTTCGACCCGGTAAGGCGCGGCGCGAGATCTGACGTGTACGCCTGGCTGGACGCCAGGGACACCTACAGGATCGGCGGAATCGCGATAACGCTTCCGCACCTTGATCCCTTCGAGGCCGCGCCTGAAACGGTCGTCCTTTCGCGCAGCGGGGAAAGCTGGTACGTCATGCGCGACGGCAGGCGCTACCCCGCGCGGCGAACGCGGGTGAACGACTTTATCGCCGAGCTTACAAGACGCGCCCCTTACCCCGTGCGCGCCACCAGCGCCGCCGCGCACGCGCGCCTGTCGCTCACCCCGGGGGAAGCGGCCCGCGTTACCGTGGCCGGCGGTATCGGACTGCCGCTCCTGGACCTTCTTCTGGGACAGTCCGACTTGACCGGGCGGAACGTATACATGCGAAGGGCCGACAGGAACGAGGTTCGCGCGGGCGAGGACAGGTTTTCCGCCTACGTCTGGGCGGGGCGCGGTTCCTGGTACAACCTGATGCTGTTCCCCGACAGCGAGGATGGCTCGCCGAGCGTTACGGACGTGGTGCGGCTTACGGTGTACCCCCCCGCGGACGAAACCGGGGAAGCGCCCCCGATGGTCTTTACCCGCGTGGCAAGAACCTGGGACGTGACCTTTGACCTAGCGGCGGTTAACTCGATGCGCGTGGACACGTTTGTCCGGGACATTCTTCTAAGCGCCGGGGACGACTTTGCCGACCCGGCGATCGGCGTGGCGTTCGGCGACAGCCGGCTTGTGCTGGAATTCGGGGACGGCAGCGTGACCACGATAAGCTTTACCGAGCCAGACGAGAACAACAGGCGGCTGGCCTCGGTTTCCGGCACGAACTGGGTGTATTCCGTCACGGGCTGGATGCACCAGCGGCTTTTCCCGCCCGCCGAGAACTTCGGTCTGTAGCTACCCCTCGCTTTGGCCGGAGCGGCGGCCTTCCATGAAGGCGCGGTACTTGTCCGGGTCGCTCTTGAACGCTATGACATGGGAAACGGGGTCCATAAGGGCCCTTTCCAAGGCCTCCTCCGCCTCGAAGATTATCCGCGCGGCGTTCACGTCCCTTTCGGAACAGGCGGAAATCCCCATGCAAAGATCGGTTTTCTGCTTGAACACGCTGGGATACTTGACCAGGGCCCTGTTGTGGAACTCGGTCGCGTTGAGGAAGCCCATGTCCAGGCTCAGTCCGGGACAGATGATCGACAAACCGCGTTCGCCGCGCTCGCAGATGAACTCCCTGGAAGAGAAAAACCGCGCCGCGTCGGCGGCAAGGCGCGTGTAGTAGTTGTCGGCCTCCGGCGACTTGAACTCGATGGCGATAAAGGCAAGATCCTGCCCCGCCGCCGCGCTGCGTTCCATTTCCTCGGCAAGCCTGCCCTCGGTATGCTCCCTTCTGACAACGTGCCCGCGCTCCGAGTAATTACCGGGCTTGTGCGCCGAAGGCTTCGGCCTTTCCGCCTTTTCCTCGGCTTCCGCTTCCTTCCACGCGTCGTAGGCGGAGGCGCTTTCACGCGAGTCCTCCCTAGGGGAAGGCTCCGGCGCCTCGCGCGCCCGGGAATCGTCGGCATAGGCCGGCCTTCGCTTTCGATGGACGGAAGATTCCACCAAAAGGGTAAAGAACGCAACCGCAAGGGCGGCGGCGATAAGAACCATCGCCTGCCTTAGGGTATACGCAAGCTCGGCGTAGTCGAACACCCCGGCCACCGCATGGATGTTCACGTTCCACATCCCCTGGATTCGCAGGGGCATAATCAGCTCCTGCCTGGAAAAACCAAAGCGGCTCCTGAACCTGGGGGAACCGTCGACCCAGGCAAGGGCGTGACCCCGTTCCCTTTCAAAGCCAAATACCCCGCCCGGGCTGGATATTATAACCCCCTCAAGAACCCTGCTTTCGTTAAGGGCGCCCTGGACAATCTCCACGAAAAGCTCGTCCATGAAGCTGACGGCGCCCGCCGCCGAGGCCCTGTCCGCGAGGGCATGGAATTCCCTGGCCGCGCCGGCACGACGCTGATCCATGCTGGCGCTGACCCTGACAATCACCGACACCAGCGCCCCTAGGTACACAAGTATGCAAATCGAGGCAATGAGCGTGCCAACGACCGAGGTTTTGTTCGAATATTCTGACCGACGCATAGGCTATTATATACGTAATCGTCATGTTCTGCTAGCATCATTAGCATGACTTTGCGAAAATCGTCGCTAACGGCAGGATGGCACCCCATGGATCCCGGGGAAATCACCCGGTTCCTGTCCGGGTTTGACATGGGCGCCCCCGTCCGCGCCGTAATCGCCCCCCACGCCGGCTGGTTTTACTCGGGAAAAATAGCCGCCAGGGCGATTGCCCGCCTGGACAGGCAAGTCGAGACCCTGGCCGTCATCGGGGGGCACCTTCCCGGGAACGGCAGGCCGCTTTTCGCCATGGAAGACGCCGTCCAGACGCCCCTGGGCAAAATGGCGCTGGACGCCGAGCTACGCGCGGCTATGCTTGGGGAAACCGGGGGCCGGGAAGACAACATTCCGGACAACACCGTGGAGGTGCTTTTGCCTATGGCTCGGTTTTTCCTTCCCGAGGCCTCGCTTCTCTGGATGCGCCTCCCCGAAAACATGTCCTCGTTCGAGGCGGGCAAAACGCTGGCCGCCGTGGCGGCGAGGCTGGGGCGCAGGCTGGCCGTCGTCGCCTCCGCCGACCTTACCCACTACGGGCCAGGCTACGGTTTCGCCCCGGCGGGAATTGGCCCCGAGGCCCTGCGGTGGGTCGAGGAGGTCAACGACCGCCGTTTCATAGAGGCCGTGGAAGCCGGAAACCCCGCCGAGGTGCTGGAAAGAGCCAAAACGGAAAAATCAAGCTGTTCCGCAGGAGCCGTGCTAGGCGCAATGGGCTTCGCGCAGGCCTCGGGAATGAACCCCGCCAAGCTTCTGGAGTACGGCACAAGCGCCGGCGCGGAAAAAAACTCGCCCAAGGCTTCATTCGTCGGCTACGCGTCGTTCACGTTTTGAGTTGGGCAAGTGAGTGACGTTACCTGGCGTCAAAAATTTGCCTCATCAAAGGAAAAACTGTCGAGTATCCTATATACGCGGCGTCTCGCCACGTCCGGTGTTACCGCCGCCCGTTGCCCCGCGCTGGACGATGAATTCGCCGACGGGAAAGCCCTGTTGCGGGTAGTCTCACCATGCCAGAGGCGGGTACACCGCCAACACGGCTTCCAGGTCGCGAGGAACCTCTACCGTCGCGCTTTGGTTTTCGAGCAGCACCATCGTGCCCGTTGCGGCTAGTTGTCTCCGGCGTTGGAATTTTTCTCGTACCCAAGACGCCTCTGCCTCCAGCGCGCACCGGAGTATTTTTCCGGTCAGTTGCTTGATTAGCCCGTCCTGCCCGACCACCTCGTCCTGCGTCAGCCCCCAGAAGTCAATGCTGCCCAGCAGATGATCCAGAACATCCATACTCTTTCTTCTTTCGTGCCACGGCCATGTTTTCCCCTTCGGTATTTCTACCATGTCAATGGCGATTTACACAATTTTTCATACAGGCTCGGAAACAACGACTCGTTTTTGTGATTAGCGAGTATCCCTACCTTCATGCCGTTTATGGAAAACCAGGTGCTGGGATACAAAAGCCCCCTGTATGGACGGCAAACCTGCCAGTTTAAGGTAAAGCTGTTCGGTTACCATGAATGCGCCGAAGTTCTTCCAGGCTTTAGCGCCGAAGACAGGATAACCCTTTACGGCATTTGCGGCGGAATTCTGGATTATGTGTCCAGGATTAACAACGGTATTCCGGTAAAGCAAAATGCCGAGAGCCTTTTTTTCAATCCCTCCAGAAGACATTTTGAGGAACCTTCGAGCTTGCTCAAGCAGAAACTTAGATCGCCGCAAACTTACAATGGCATTATCGCCGCCATTGCATCCAGTATAAGCAGGTTGAACGAGATAGCGTCAAAGGCGGGCATAGAAACAAGCCAGTGCAGTAATATGTTGGCAACCTTGGTTGCACTGGAAATGGTTAAGGAAGAACATCCCATTCGCCTGTCCTTTGTAAAACCCGAAGGCAAAACTGGTGGAAAAGTTGAAACGTATATGGAACCCGTGTTTGAAGAATGCGCCGTCCAGTTTCTTTGGCGGGAAATGGCAAAAAAACAATACGGCTTTAAGGACACTGGAAGATGGCGGGGCTCCAACCCAAGGGAAAAGAGGCAAGAGGAAATTGACTTTATTGCGAAAGATAGTCAGGAGGGTGCCATTTTCGGCAAATGCAAGTGGAGGGCATCCCGTACTGGCTCCGACACGCTTGACGATCTTGTCCGTAAGTCGGAGTTGTTTCCGTATTTTGAGAAAAAGCGGTATATGCTATTTTCCAAGTCGGATTTTAGTTCGGAGTTGAAGAAGGTTGTCGCCCAGCGAGAGGATGTCGTTTTAGTGGGGCTTGGAGATATGTTTTGATGCCTTTCGCAAGATCGGGATCTGCATTCTCCAGTTTTTTTATGACCTGTGCCTCCGTGGTACGGTCAACAAGTTTAAGAATTTCGCTGGCGGCTTTCATCCCGTCGATAGGTGTATTGTTTTTGTTGCAAGGTGTGAGTTTTCTTGCCGATATTTGTTCAGCCTTACTGTAACGGTCAATCACAATCTTGCCCGAATTTTCCAATTGGTAGACAAGTGAGACGATTTTTTGCTGGGATTCCTCAATATCTCTTATCGGTATCGACCCCATGCGTTCCATATCCTCTTTGAGCATTTTAGATGCACGTTTGGACATATTTCTGAAAAATTTACTATGTATTTTTGTTTTCGCCCCCTTGAGAGCCTTGGAAAGCTCTGGAGCGTCCACTTTAGTCAAAAGCTCCAGAATGTCCCTGTCGGAAAAAAGAACAACATCCTCGAAAAAAAATATGCGGTTTTTAATATCTTCGGCAAGTTCAGACTCTTCATGTTCCAAGGTTTTAAGGATCATTTTTTCCGAGGCTAAGTTGGCAAGATCAAGAATTCTGACGATGTTTTCCATTTCGACGGTATTTGCGTCATCTTTGCCGAGCATATTCTCGATAGACGAAATTGGAAATTTATTTTCAAGTATTCGCTCGAACTCGTATAAAGATTCTAGGCAGATGGGATTTATTGTTGCAATACGGTGGATAACATCACCTTGAACGCAGGAGGATAAATTCTGTAATATGTACGCCGCCTTTTTCGATTCAATATGAGCTAGGATAAAAGCAATGATCTGTGGATGTTCCCGCCGTAGAAAAACCAGCAGTCGAACCAGTCCCGTGTTGCGGATAAACCCGAAAGGCTGTTTTTGTAGACTCATAATGAGGCGATCGATGGCATCAATTGCTTTCTGGTTTCCACGGGATATCTCCAACATCTCGCTAAACACCAAACCGCTACCCTTGATCGCGGCAAGGCAGATTTCCATGGTTCTATGTTTTTTAGGAACATACCAAAGCAACCAACCATTTTTCTTGAGCGCTTCAAGATAACTTTCCGATGTTCTAAGTTCCTCTGGCACATCTTGAAGCGACGTACCATTGGGCTTTTCGGTTGTTTCTTCTTCGTTTTCCTTCAGGAACTCTACAAGCATCTCACGTCTGTCTAGCAACTCCTGTAGGTATAGCATCTTGCCTTCGGGAAGTGTATTATTTTGCTTCTTAAGATTGAGAAGGGTCTGGACTTCAATTTTTATGTCTTCAATCTCTTTTAAGGCTTTTCCTTTTTCTGGTTTGAATTTTTCAGGCACATATTCAAATCCCCATCCGTCCTTTTTTACCGCTTCAAGACAGAGCTTCAATGTTTTTAGGTGTTCAGGTACATATTCAAGCGCAAAGCCACTTTTCTTTACCGCTTCGAGACAGATCTCCACCGTTTTGAGATGCTCGGGTACATATTCAAGCAATTCACCATCCCACATTACCGCAACAAGGCACATCTCCGTAGTTTTGAGATATTCTGGCACATATTCAAACGCCCTGCCATCCTTCTTTACTGCCTCAAGGCAAGTGACGGGTAACATGTGAATAAGCGGATCAATAGTAGCGTAGGGTAGGCACAAGCTTATCATGCCCTCGGTGTTCCCTAATTTGATTTCAAGGGCAACAAGAATAACCGTATCGGATGGCAACGCAATCTGGGCAAATTTAAGCCCGTTGTCTATTCGCACAAGTCTAGGCCGCAGATCGATTATCTGAGACCACGCTTCGTGAATATCTTCAAGAATGTCGATTATTACCCCTTTCATGCTGGATCGCTCAATGCCAGTCAGATTGTCATGATACTTGGTTCTTTCACCGGTACCCCCAAACAGGCGATCAATCAAGATAATAGAGGCTTCGGGATTGATCTCCAGTATAGCGTTACCTTTGAGCTGTTCCATGCTGATGGTTGCCAATGTCGTGGGTCGTGAAAACGATAAAATATAATTTTCGTAAGTGAGTTCGTCCAACGACGCGACACTAACATGGACATTCATGCAAAGCTTGTCGGAAAGGCTCGATGCGATGAGCTTGGCAAGCTTTCCTTGCATAATCGAAAGAACCCCGAGCTTTTTTCTTTCCTGCAACGTTTCTATCCAATAGCGTGCGATGGTATTTTGCGAATCTAGTCTGATTGCCTCTGAGAAGTCCTTAATTGCCATTTCTTGTTGATTTTTTATCCTATAAATATCTCCACGTCTAACGTAGGCCATAACAGTTTCTGGGGCAAACCTGATTAGACCTCTTCAGAAATCAAAAAGAGCGCTAAACTATACGTGTGAAATACGAAAACACGAAGGAATACCCGTGCGGCAAATTCCGCCGCATGTGCGGG
>WQRP01000083.1 GCA_009786675.1 Treponema sp.
GCGATAAGGGAAATGGTTCGCTACCTGACGCGGCCAAAACTGGCGGCGGTCGAGCCCCTGGCGGATTACCGGTTGCTTCTTACCTACGACAACGGCGAGCGGAGGGTTTTTGACGTGGGTCCGTATCTGGGGACAAAACCGTATGACGAGCTTAAGGACGCGAACCTTTTCGGCAGGGCGCGGATCTCCGGGTTCAAGGTGGAGTGGCGGCCCAGGCTGGACATGGACGCCGATCCCCTGTATTTTGACAGTGTGCCCGTCGCCCCGGGATGACCCGTTCGACGGGAAAGGATGGTTTACATGAGGATAATTTTCGTCGCAATCGCATCCTGCATTTTGCTGTACGGATGCAGCCTGTCGCCACCCTGTCCCAAGGTTATTTTCGATCGCGCGGCTTTTGATAGCGCGAAAGATGCCTGGGACGCGGAAGGGATCACAAGCTACACGTTCACGGTATTTGAATTCCACGGCAGCCCAATCCCCTCTTTTCGCGCAACGGTGACCGAGGGGGAGCTTAGCGAAATGGATCTTGTTGCGGGTACGGATTTCTGGTCGGACGAACAGTTGGCCGATTTCCTCGACGATTTCCGCACGAGGGGGACAATACCTTCCGTGTTTGACTGGATTTTATCCGAATACGAGGAAGCCATCGCGAAATTGGGGACAATGAGGCGGGGCTTGGTTTTGCACATCGACGTAAAATACAACGCCGAATACCATTTTCCGGAGAAGGTGCTGTTCGATGTCAGCAGTACCGAGCACCTGTTGATTGGCACGGGGCGTTCTTTCGAGATAAAAACCTTTCAACCCCAGCCTGCACCCTAAAAAAGGAAGGCGGTAATGGCAAATGTCATCCACATCGTTGGCACGTCCGGCGCGGGAACCTCCACGCTGGCGCGCGCGCTGGAACGTGGGCGAGGAATGGCTCGGGCGGCTGCCCTGCCCCGTGCTGCGGCTGGACGGCTCAATGCCGGTCGAGGGGTTGCTGGGGGAGAGGGGGAAAGCGTTGGGGGGGGTAGGACGCGCCCCGTGGGCGCGTCCCTGGCAAAAGCCCTGCGTTGTTACCTGGTTCCCACGAAAATCACTTCGCCGTCGTCTTCATCCCTAATCGTAAGGGTTTGGCCGCTAATCGTGTAGGTAAACCAAACCTCGCTTTCGGATTGACCATAGGCCGAGACCGTAACGGTAATGTTGCCACCGGATGCCGAAACCTTTGTAGTGGCACCCCCGGCTATGTTCCCCATTACCATAAAATTAAGGCCAAGCGCAAACGCGCCGGCGTTGGTGCCCGAATCGCTTGGGGACTCGACGCCGCTGGCCGTAAAGATCAGGGTACCGTTCTCCTCGTCGCCGACCCACGTGTGACGCAGGGCCGATTCGAAGCTTAGGCTGCCGGAGGCGCCGAAAAGGTCGACGTCGCCGTCGTCGTTGACGCGGCAACCCGCGAACGAAACCCCGATTATCACCGACACGGCGACAATCCCAAGAAACCTCAGCGTGTTTTTCATAAAACACTCCCTGGTGCGATTCCCGCCACGGTGGCAGGAAATCACGAAGATTTGCCTGCCTTTAAAGGCAGAAATTACCCCAACGGGGCAATATACAAAACGGAAAATTCCGTCTCATACCCAAAACGACGCAAGGTAAACGTTGACCCCGCTTTTCATGAAAGAACCTCCCCCGCGAATCCAGGCGAATTGACCGAATGCCAAATAAGCTTGTTTCCCCTTGAACTGCAGGATGCTGCCAGTTGTCAAGGCAAGGCCCATAGATTTATAGAATATAAGTGGGGAGCGTCGGGTTTTCAAGAAAAAACAATTATTCTCGCAAAAAAAACGCCGGCACCGCCGGGGAACCGCGCGCACGATGACAAATCCCGCCCGATAGGATAAGGTGTTGGAAGAGGAACATCAAATGAAACGAAACCCGGTTCTTTTCCCCATTCTGGCGATGGCCGTTTTCACCCTGGCCTCCTGCGCCTCGCGGCCCGCGCCGCAGCCGCAAAGGCCGGAGATCCACGGCTTTATCTCCAGGGTCGCCCACGGCGAAAACGTGGCCTATGTCTTCGGCTCCATGCACCTGGGCAGGCCGGAATGGTTCCCCCTAAGCCCCGTCGTGGAGGACGCGATCGCCCGCGCCGACGTCTTCGCCTTCGAGGTGGACATGGCGCTTATGGCCTCGCCGGAGGTAATGGCGCACACCGCCGGACTGATGACGCTCCCCGACGGACTGACCCTGCGGGACGTCCTGTCGCCGGAAAGCTTCCAGGGCTTTCTGGAAAGCCTGGAGATCCTTCCCACAATCACCTACGAGATGATCGCGAACTTTACCCCGGTGGGCGCGTCGATGGTTATCGCCACGGTCGAGATGCTGCCCCTAATGGGCATCTACTCGATATACTCGGTGGACAGCTACGTCCACGCCGTCGCCATGGCCGCCGGCAAACCCGTAATCGGCCTAAACGACATCTTCCGCGAGGTCGACCTTCTGCTCGGCGTGCCCATGGAGATACAGGCGACCATGTTCGACAGCCCGGCGGACTGGGAGGAGGTGGACTGGACGACCGCGGACTGGGACGCTATAGTCCAGTACGTCGTTGACATGGGGCTAGTGGAGGCATACGAGACCGGGGACGCCGCAATGCTTCGGAACGCCATGGGATCGGCCTTAAGCGAAAACCCAACCCCTTTCGAGGAGCATTTCCATCATACCAATTTCCACGTCCGCTGCCACATCTTCGCCGGCGAGATCGCCAGGCTGCTACGCGAGACCGAGGAACCCACGACCTTCTTCGTGACCGTGGGAGCCGCCCACATAATCGGCGGCGAATTCGGCAAAGTGCTTGCCCTGCTTAAGGAAATGGGCTTCGACGTCGTGCCGCTTTGGAACTAGTTGCCCGCGGCCATTTCCACGATCAGCAGGCTGAACATCGCGACGACCGCCCCCAGCAGTACCAGCAGGAAGTACGGCAGGGTGCCCAGGGCGGTGCGCGGGCAGGGCCTGTGGACCAGCCTGTGGACGCCGAACCCAAGGGCGACCAGGGAGGAGGCGACGAGCAGCAGGCCCGAGTAGCGCATCAGCCGGAGCAGCGCGAACAGCAGGGGGTCGGGAACCCCCGGGACGTACATGCTGCCGGCCATGTACAGGACGAAAAATATTGCCGAAAGGGACAGGGCATAGCGAACCGTGACTTTGACGACGCGGGGGAAATTGCGGAGGCGGGCCTTTTTTTCCGAGCCGATCCCCGGGCGGGCCTCGGGATCGACCCTCGTTTCGCTGTTTCCCCCGGTGCTGTCGGCCAAACCTTCCTCCTGGTCGCGCGCTCGCTTGCAAGCCGCCGTGTTTTAGGGTATCATAAATCATCGCCATGAAAAAGTTCCTTGCGACCCTTTTTATCCTTGTCGCGCTCGCCGGCCTCGGCCTGTTCTTTGGCTGGGCGCAGAGGGGGGTTCCCCCGGACGCCTACGGCGTCCTTAGGTCAAGGTCCCACGGGACGGATCCGGGCCTTATAGTGCCCGGCGAGTTCAGGTGGGTATGGTACAAGCTTATCCCCACGAACGCCCAGACCTCGGTTTTCCGCCTAAGGCCCGTCCAGCGGCAGGTCGGCGCGAGGGGCGCGCTCCCCTCCGGGCAGGTATATTCCGCCTTCCTGGGCATACGCGAGGACTTTTCCTGGGAGCTAAACGCCGTCATGTCCTTCCGCCTGCGGCCCGAGGCGCTGGTCCCGCTGGTCAAGGCCGGGAACATCGGCACGCAGGAGGATCTCGCCCGTTTCGAGGCATCCCTGGCCGACGAGATGGAGGCCGTCCTGCTCAGGTGGATCAACCGGGGCGACGACTTCGCCTGGCAGACCGACGCGCTGATCCAGGGCGGCGAGATTCCCGCACTGGCCGGGGAAATCGAGAGGCGCTTTCCCCAGGTGACGGACTTCTCGCTCAGGGTAAACTCGGCCAGGCTCCCGGACTTCGCCCTGTACGAGCAGGTCAGGGCCCTGCACGGGGAATTCGTCGCCCTGCAGAAGGAGTTTATCGCCGGCGGCCTTACCGACATGGCCAGGAACCGCCTGGAGACCTTCGCCAGGATCGAGGAGCTCGAGATGTTCGGCGCCCTGCTTACCAGATTCCCGATACTACTGGAATACCTTATGATCGAGGACGGAAGGGCACGGGGCGAGTAACCCGGGCGTTTCGTCCGTTGTTACGTTGGAAGACGCGGCGTGGCGCACCACACTAAGGAGTATGTTCGATGCAAAAATCCCGGGCTCTCGTGTTTCTTCTGGCCTTTTGCTGGCTTTCCCTTCCCCTTTCCGCCCAGGAATGGGAGGAGGATTGGGATTTCGGCGCGATGGACCTGTACGCCAGGGGCGACCAGACCATCACCATCACCCTGGGGGTTGTCTTTCCCACGGTTTTCGTCTTCCGCGAAGGCGACGAGGGAACGTTGACAAGGGGGGCGCATAACTTCAGCCCCCCCGTCGGCGGCGGCGGATCGATTGCCTACACCCATTTCCTGGGGCCGCGCTTTTTCGTGGGCGGCGAGATAGGCATGTCGTTCAACTCCACCTTGGGCGGGAACATGCTGTACATAATACCCATCGGCCTTCACGCCGGCTGGCAGTTCCTTTTGGGGCGTTTCGAATTCCCCACGCGCCTTACGTTCGGGATAGCGCCCCAAAGCTACATAGGCCTAAACTACTTTGGCGTGTTCCTAAGGGGATCGACGTCGGCCTTCTACCGCTTCAGCCCGGAATGGTCCTTCGGCCTTAACGCCGACTGGACCTGGCTGCCGCAGCGGCCAAGAAGGGACGGAAGCCCTTCCCCGGCGGAGAACGTTGACGCGAACATATTGGGCATCACCATTTCGGCCCGCTACCATTTTTAGGGAGGGAACATGAAAAAACGAATCGCGCGTTTTGCGCTAGGTCTTTTGGCCGCCAGCGTCCTTGTCCTGGCCTCGTGCGGGCGGGACGCGATTTTCTTTACCATAGCCACGGAGGTCCCCCCCCAGCCCCCGCTGATTAGGGGCGGGCCGACCCAGATGGTGGTTTTCGACTGGGGAACCGAGGACAACAAGGTGCCCGTCATGTTCGTCGCGTCCGGCAGTCTGTTCTGGTATTCGGCGGGGGAGCACGACAGGGACGAGGACGGAAACATCCTATCAGGCCAAAACGCAAGCTGGCAAAGGGAGGGGCTTGGGATTCCCAGCAGGCCTAGGGAAGAAAGGATCATTGATATTGCGGCCACGCGGAGCCATCTGTACATATTAGTCATGACGGGCACCGGTGTTGAAACATCCATATATCGTCTGGCTAGTGGCGGGAGCGGATGGAGTGCTCCCATCACGGTTTCGGGTCCGGGCAACATACAGTCGATTTTCGCGGATCCGCAAGGGGGAAGGCTTTTTGCGGGAGTACATGGAGCAGGCGGTAACTCCATTTGGTTCCTGGACAACGCAGGGAGCGGACTTCTGCATCTACCAACTGGTGATTTAAGGGAGCCATCAGCAGGACAAACTACAGACACGGGTTTACTGTCCGGCGTAGTATTAAGGGATGGCGTTCACTTCATAAGCACACGCAGGGAATCGATTTTTTATGTCAGCGAATCCGCGCTTGCGGCAGGAGTCGTTGGCAGCGTGGGACGAACCACCATCGCAAACGGAGTGTTCATGGGCATGATCAAACTGCCCGACAATTCGATAATCGCCGTTAACCGCGAAGGCGGGTTCCTTTACCAGGCGGACGCCGACAGCATCTCTTTCACAAGAATTGGCGACACCATGAGAACTGGCAGGGACGCCACCGGCGCCCTTGCCCTGTGGAGGGAAAGAGAGGGCGGAAGGGAGCTGCTGGTCGCCGGAATCCAGGGAAGCCGGCACGCGACCACCTTTGTCAACGGTTACGTGGAATTCGAACTGCTCGCTACGGAAAACGGCATCAGTCTTGGGCCGCGCAGGGAGGCGGGCACGGCAAACAACGAGCTTTTGAGCGTGAGTGACAATGCCCAGTACAGGACAAGCCTGGGCAGGCTTCCCTTGAACCATCTTTTCCAGGCGCCCATGGAAATAGACGTGGACATGACGTTTTTCGCTTCCACCCAGACCGCCGGGCTTTGGTCCTTCAGGACACTCGACGGTGTCCCGCAATGGAACGCGGAAAACTAGGCCGCCCGAGCAATCCGCCGCGCCGAACCATGCCTCATGGATGAGCTTTTTTCCGGAAAGGACAACACTGCGAACGGCGAGGGGCGTGGCCCCCTTGCCGACAGGATGCGCCCCCGCCTAATCGAAGACATAATCGGCCAGGATCACATCGTCGGCCCTGGCCGCCTGCTTCGAAGGGCGATCCAGGCCGACCGACTTTCCTCGGTCATATTCTACGGACCACCAGGCACCGGCAAGACCAGCCTGGCCAGGGTTATCGCCAACACCACAAGGGCGGCATTCGAAAGCCTCAACGCGGTACTGTCCGGCGTAAAGGACATACGCGAGGCCATCGACCGCGCGGACGGGAGATCCCGGCTGTACAGCAAGCGCACGATTCTGTTCGTGGACGAGGTGCATCGCTGGAACAAGGCCCAGCAGGACGCGCTGCTTCCCTGGGTAGAAAACGGCACGGTGATTCTGGTCGGTGCTACGACGGAAAACCCCTTTTTCGAGGTAAACCGCGCGCTTGTCAGTCGCAGTCGCATTTTCCAGTTAAAGTCGCTGGGTGCGGAGGGTCTTCTGGAAACCGCGAAAAGGGCCGTTGCCGACAAGGAGCGCGGATACGGAAACTGGCGGGTCGACTTCGAGGACGGGGCTCTGGAGCATCTGGTGGAAGTCGCTGGCGGCGATGCCCGGAGCCTTCTTAACGCGCTGGAGCTTGCCGTCGAGACAAGCCCGGCGTCCTGGCCCCCCCCCCTGGGGGNGGGGATCATGGTTTCGATGGAGGCCGCCGAGGAAAGCATCCAGCGAAGGGCCGTGCTTTACGACCGCGACGGCGACTATCATTTCGACACGATAAGCGCGTTCATTAAAAG
>WQRP01000084.1 GCA_009786675.1 Treponema sp.
AGAGGTGCGGGCTCCGTACAAAAACATTTAAGCTACAGGAGGAAAAAATGCTTAAATTAAGAGGTTCTGTGATTGTTCTGGTTTCGGCCATGACGCTGGTTTTGACCGGCTGTCCCACCGGCGCCGACGATAACGATGGCTCCATGACGGTACCTGGAGCTACCGTTGCCGCACAGCTTGCCTGGCTAAGGGATAACGCGGCGAGTAACAATGTCTACGTTATCGAGGTAGGCGCCAACGCGGACATCGCCCCCCAGGATTTGTCTTTCGATGGTACAAGCAACATTGCCGTAAACATTCGCGGCACCGGAGCGATGCGAACCATCGGCCTTTCCGCAAACGGGAGCCTCTTTGAGGTGGGTTCCGGTGTTACGTTGATCCTGGGCAACAATATTACGTTGAGGGGCAGAAGCGAAAACAACGCGCCCTTGGTATTGGTGGAGGAAGGCGGATCGCTGGTCATGAACACGGGATCCGTTATTGCCTATAACGCCAGGATCGACGGCAGCGGTGGCGGTGTCGAAATTATGGGCGGGGGCACGTTTACGATGAACGGCGGGAGAATTTCCGACAACAGCATAAGAAGCTTGGTCTGGATAGCCGGTGGCGGGGTGCACGTGTGGCCCGGTGGCAAGTTCACCATGAACGGCGGGGAAATATCGCATAACGCTTCCATCGGGTTGACCGGAGGTTCCGGGATAGTATGGGCTTCGGGCGGCGGTGTTCGTGTCGGGGGAACCTTCCGCATGTATGGCGGGGCAATCTCCAGAAACACGGCCAGAAATGGCGGAGGGGTAGCTGTTGATCCTTCCGGAACCTTTGTCATGCGCGGAGGGGAAGTCTCGAATAATGCCTGTCCCGATGACCAACTGCAACCATGGAGCAACGGCGGCGGTGTATTTGTTTCCGGAGCCTTCATCATGCACGGCGGAGCAATTTCCGGGAATACGGCCATTTCTGGCGGTGGCGGAGTTGATGTGAGTGACTACAGCGAGCCCGGTGGCGTTTTTACCATGTACGGTGGGACAATCTCCGGAAATACGGCCAGAAACGGCACTGGCGGGGTGGCTGTAGGACTGAGACTGGTTCAGGGGCGGCGCGGTACCGGAACCTTTAACATGCGTGGCGGGGCAATCTATGGAAATACAGCCTATGTCGGTGGAGGGGTGAATGTTGTCGGCATATTCAACATAAGCAATGGGGCCATTTACGGCAACGATGCGGCGGCGGGTCGTAGAAATACCGCCGCCAATGGCGCGGCATTATATGTGGGCAGGGGCACTGCTGCCACGTCCGGCGGCAATCCTCTTGGTACGAGCGAGACAACCGTGCGTGTGGTAAACGGTAATTTGCAGTAAAGTAACAGGTTCACGCTGGTGCTGTTAAGGCATCACTAGCGTGGGGCTGACAACCTGCGGCGACCTTAGCTGGGCGGCGGCGCGTACCTGCCATTCCCCTGCGCCGCTTCGTCCCGCCAGGAAACTCCACAGTTCCCTGGCCGAAACCCTGTGGCCGTTTGCGAACAGGGCGTTGCCAAGGTAGAAGGCGACCCTGAAGTACCCGGTCTCGTCGGCGTAGGCCGCCAGAAGCGGGTTGCGCGATATTTCGTCGGCCAGGGCTTCCAGCGTGGTAAACGAAAAATCGAACCGGCGACGGATAATCTCGTCGATAATCACCGTGTTCTGGATCAGGAACGCGAACATCAGGTGTTCCTGCGCCCTGGCGTGCCTCCCCGAGGCAGCGTAGAAGAAACCAAGCTCGCGGTGCGATCTTAACGCCTGGGTATTGCCGTAGCGGTACAGCGTAATGAAGCGTTCCACACCGTTGGCCTGCAGGGTTCGCGTCATGGCGTCCCTTGCGAAGGTCCCAGCCTGCCAGCCCTGCCCCGCGCCGGCCCACAACGCGCTGTCCTCCAGTATCGAAAGCAGTACCCGTTCCATTTCGCGGTATTCCTGGCGAAGCCTGTGAACCTCGGCGATTTCGTACAGCAGTTCCGTGACGGTGGCGGGGTTTTCGAAAAGATGGCGCTGGGAAAAGGCAAGTTGGAACTGCCGCAGGGCCAGCCCGAATTCACCCCCCGCAAGAAATGTTCTGCCTATCCACATTTCCGCTTCCGGGAAGTACCTAAGGGTTCCCAGGCCCTCCAGCGCGGCGGTGGCCGAATTTTCAAACCGTTCCCTTGGAATACGGAAGTACAGCTCGTCGAGAATNGCGACGGCATCCGTGAAATGCCTTTCCCTTATGTGGCGTTCCACCCAGTCCAGCGAATCGCCCAGACGGCGAAACTCGCCCATGGAAAGCAGATCGACAAAATCCCGTTCCATTCGGTCGAACACGGCCCGCCTNTCCCGNCGAGCGTCCTCGAAAGTCATAAGGGCGTTCCCATAGTCGCCCTGACTAAACATCAGCTTGCCCCGTTGAAGGGTATACCACCAGTCGCGCTGGGTTGGCGTGCTGGCAAAGACGGAATGGGACAGCAACAGCAGTGCGACGAGCAGGAAAAGCGGGTTTTTCAAAATCGTGCTAATTTTCACGCGGAGTCTCCATTGTTGGTTTCACCGTATTCGAAGCCATTTGCCCCGTTTACACCGTTAAGTTCCGCATTTTGGGCTTCCCGAACGGGTTCCCCGTTGCGGTTTCCATTGCGGTTTTGGCGGCGCGCCTGGGGGGTGAACCAATACCGCAACGCCAGTTCCCCGCCTACAGACCAGAAAACGGTCGGCCCCCCAGGGCCGGCATACATGCCAAAGCTAGGAACGACGCCAACGGCCAGTTCGGCCCACCTCACTATCCGCCATGATATGCCTGCGGGAACGCGAAACCCAAAGGCGAAACCCATGTTGTCGCCACCAAAAAGAAAGTCGGTGAAACCGCCCAGGCCGATATACCAGTCTAGTCTAAGGTGGTAGGTATAGCCTTCATCATCGGCCACGATTTCGTCCCGAAAGGTTCTCCTAAAAAAATGGTAATCACCCTTAAGCCCCATACCCCAAATCCCGCCAGCGCCGGGGTAAAAATTGAAGGTCAGCCCCCAGAAAATGGGTATATCAGGCAACTTAAGGCTGAGCCCGGTTTGGATGATCCCGCCCGTGTCCCCGCCGAAGCCGCCCCCGCCGAAATTACCGAGAAACCCTATGCCGACCTCGTCATCCGAATTCTGCGCGAAGGCCGCGCCCGTGGCCAGAAACCCGATTATCAGAACCAGCGCGATTTTCCTCATTCGTCATACCCCTCACTCTCAAGTTACTTGTTCCGCCGCCGCTTCCCNAAGCGCGGACTCGAAGGCCCCGTCCGCCTCTTCGGCCGAAACCGTCCTGACGATCCTGCCGTTCCGGAAAATCAGCACCCTGTTCCCCGCGCCGGTTATCCCGACGTCGGCGTGCCTGGCCTCGCCCGGCCCGTTTACCTCGCAACCCATTACGGCGACCGTTATGTCGCTTTTCACGGCGTACAGGCGGTTCAGCCAGCGGCCCATGAAGCCGTGGGTGTCGAAGCCGTGCCGGCCGCACCTGGGGCAGGAAACGACCCTTACCCCACCCTGCCGCAGCCTGTCCGCCGGCATCCCGGAAAGGGACGCAAGCTCGGCGGCCGCCCCGCAGATTTCCCTGGCGGCGATCACCTCGTTTTCCACGCTGTCCGACAGGGACACACGAACGGTGTCGCCCACGCCCTCGGCAAGAAGCGGGGCGAGCGCGGCACTGCTCCGGACAATCCCGGCCACCAGCGGCCCCGCCTCGGTAACACCAATATGCAGGGGCACGTCGAAGCGACCGGAGAAAATCCTGTTCGCACTTACAGTATCGGCAATTTCCGAGGCTTTCATTGATACCAGAACATTGTCAAAGCCAAATTCGTCGAAAGCGGCCAGCTCCCTTTCGGCGGCCTCTACAAGGGCCAGGGCGCGATCCATGCCCTGCTCGACCCTCCCGGCGAGATCCCCGGGAAGGCTCCCGGCGTTTACCCCTATGCGTATGGGTACGCCCCTGGAGGAGGCCTTTTCCACCACCTCCCGAACCTTTTCCTTTTTGCCAATGTTACCCGGGTTTATTCGGATTTTCGCGATCNGAAAATCCATACAGCGNAGGGCTATCCTGTGGTCGAAGTGAATGTCCGCGACAAGCGGCATGGAAACCATCCCGGCCAGCCGGCCGAGGGTTTCGGCGGTGTCGATATCGGGAACGGCGAAACGCAGAACCCGGCAACCCATGTCGCCAAGTTCCGCGACACGCCGCGCGGTCCCTTCCAGCTCGGATTCGCGGAGACGATCCTTCCACATGGTCTGAACGACCACCGGGGAATCGCCCCCGACATCGACGGCCCCTACGTTGCCGAAGCCGCCTATCCTTACCTTTTTTGTCCCGCGCCGTCCGTGCGAGCAAACCGCCGGCGCGTCCTGAGCGCCGTGGCGGTTCGTGACCTTCGGCACGGTTCGGGTTAAAGCTGAATCAGCGTAAAGACCATCGCGAAAAGGGCGACCGATTCCGCGATACCCATGACGATCATGTACTGCGCGAAACCCTTGTTCTTTTCGGCCATGGCGTCGCAGGCACAGGCCGCGATCTTACCCTGAACGATGGCGGTAAAAAACAGCGCGAAGCCGGCGGCCAAACCGTAGGCCAGCAACAGCAGGGGCTCCATCGAACCGGCGGCACCCCTCATCGGCCCCATCAGAAGGAAGCCGTAAAAGGTCTGGGTCAGCGGGTTGCCGGTAAAGGCAAGCATCGTCATCGGCGCGGGCTTGTTAGCCAGATAGCACTTCTTCCACGCGCCCACCGTCGCCGGGCCGGCTATACCGATACCAAAACCGGATCCCAACGCGGCCAAACCGAACACCAAGCCGGCACCTATAAATCCAACATCCATTTTCAGCTCCTTAAATTCTGTCGTTATATCGGAAGGGAACCAAGGGCCCCCAACTTTCCACTCTTATTTCCCCGCCGGTTCCGCGAAGGGCTTGTACGGAATGCCCGACCATGTAAGCCCGGCATGTCCCGAAAATTCCAGTATGTTCAAACGCACCCCGTGAACCAGTACCGAAAGCGTGTTTAGAATTATGTTCAGCCCGTGCCCCGCGACAAGCACCAGGGCCCCGGCGAACATCAGAAAACTCCCCAGCATCGGACTGGCCATGCTGTTGAACGCCTCCGCGAGGGCGAAGCCGGCCATTCCAACCGCCCAAAGCCTGACGTAGGACATGATGTCGGAGAAAATACCGGTCACGCCCAGCACCACCGGGAAAATGTTCTTCAGACTGCCCAGAATCGACTGCAACAGGTTCTTCTCGTAGTAGGAAAACAGGAAGGACAGCGCGAAACCGCCGGCCAGCGCGTACATCGCCACCTCGGGTATCGGGAACCTTTCGGAGCTTACCACNAGGAACAGAATCACGCTGTACATGCCGAAGAGCATACCGATGGAACCAAGGTCGGCAAGGAACCTNAGATCGCGCCCGCGCAGTTTCTTGAAGATACCGCCCAGCCGGGCTATGCCCAGATGTATNAGNGCCAGCGAGAAACAGAAAACCTGCAGGTTCTCGTTCACAACCGACTGCGGCGTACCCGTCGCCGTNGTAAGCCANGGTAGCGAAAGGTCNATCAAGAAACCAGGCAACAGGGCGTGATCNATTGCGAACCAACTGGCCGTAACCGTCCCCCACGCAATGTTTCCAATGGCGAAAACCATAAGCATCCGCAGACCCAGCGGAACCCCGTTCTTCGCGGTCTTTATCATGCCGATCAGGGCGATGATGAAAAATATGATCCCGTAGGCCGCGTCGCCAAGGATAATCCCGAAGAAAATCGTGACGAACAGCAGGAACCAGCCGGAAACGTCCCTTTCGTGGTACCCCGGAAGCAGTTCCAGAAAACCGGTAAGCGGGCTTATCAGCCTGGTAATCGGGTTGTTACGCAGTTCGGTCGGGGGCGCGTCCTCCGGCCCCGGTTCCTCTATTATAAGCGCCCAACTGTATTTGGCGGCGACGATCTTGAACCTGTTCAGTTCCTCGGTGGGAACATAGCCGGTAAAGTACGATATGCCGTAGCCGGAGGGCAGACCCTCGACCGACTCAAGCTCCGTTTTCGCCCTCTCGAAATCAAAGTCGCGCTGAACCTCGACCATCGTCTTTTCCAGCACCGGCCGGCGATTCGCGAAAGCCTTTATCTTCGCGTCAAGCGCGTCGATTCTGCCCTTCAGTTCCCGCAGTTCCCCGTCCAGCTGGGAAAGCGGCTTTTCCGGTACGCGCAAGGGCTGAACGTCCGGGATTTTCTCGTCCAGAACCATAAGCCGCACCGACGACTTGCCCTCGCTGATTTTCACGAAGCCGGTTTCCCGCGGAATATTCCTGAACATCTCCGGGCTAAGCTCGTAAAGATACACGTTGACCCCATTAAGGGCCATGTATTCCAGATCGGCGGGATCGAATTCGCCCCAGGGCGCGATGCGACCGCGTTCCTTGGTAAGAAGGGAGTACTGTTCCTCCAGCCCCTTAAGCTCGTCGGACATTCCCAGCAGGAGATCCACCAGATCCGGCCTGCCCGGGGCGTTAACCGCGTCCGCCGAATAGGGTTCCAGCTCCTCGTTTCCAACCCTGTCGGACGAGCGCCGGCCCGTAAGCTGCGGGGCATCCTTCCGGGTGTCCTTCGCCTTCTTTATGGGGTTCTTGAAAAGCGCGATGGCCTTTTCCACCCGCGCCTTGCGTTCGAGTATCTCGCCAAGCTTTTCCGAGGGGCCCTTGGACATTTCTATGTGCATAACCCCGACCTCTCGCAGTCGGGTAAGGGCCTCGTCCTTGCGGCTGTCCTGCACGACAAGGCTCACCTTTTTCATGGGTACAATCATGCCAGCCCCTTTTCCAGCCGACCCTTGGCGATCTTCCCGCGCACGACCGCCGCCGTCTGCTGGTCGCCAAGGTACACCTGAATCTTCTTGATGTTGGTCTGCGTCTCGGGTATCTTCACCTTCTCGAA
>WQRP01000085.1 GCA_009786675.1 Treponema sp.
GCCTAGCACGAACGGCCCGCCCTGTTCCACGTTTCACTTGTCTCGCGGCGCGCTTCATCATCCGCCACATGGGAAAGACGGGCAAAATCAGATACCCCCCCACACACACTAGGGGTTTAAAAACACGGCCCGATGGCCCAATTGAAGAAAAAAGATGAGAAAATATGAGACCGGCGCGGGGGTGCGCGGACGTGCCAGGCGGTTTTTCCCGCTTGATCGGCGCGGTTGCTTCCTATATAATTACCAGCGTAGACGAACGGAGACCTTTACGGCGGTTTCCCCTTGACGGACTCTTAATCTGCGGATCGAAGGTTCGAACCCTTCGCGGTTCATTGGGGCTAAGCCCTTCCCGACAGCAGCGCCTTGTTTTTCTCGTCGAACATCGCGATCATTTCCCTGGCGACGTTCTTGTCCAGCACCTCGCCCATCGCCGGGGTTTCGAAAACCCGTTTCGAAATCTGCACGTCGGTAAGCTCGAAGCCCAGCTTTTCCTTGATCTGCAGCTTTGTCCTGTAGATCCGCCTGCCAAGCTCGTTCAGCCTGTCCGCGTCGTAGCCGGTAATGCCGATCGCGTCCAGGGCCTTGATTATCGTATCGTTGTCGTACACGTTCCTGGCGAAAAGGCAGATGACCAGGGAATTCAGGACGCAGCGCTTGATTTCCTCCTCGAACAGATCGTTTACCAGCTTCTGGTCGTCCAGAGTCTTGCGGGACTGGTCGTAGGAATAGCCGCCGTTGCAAAGATGACTGTGCCTCGCGCCGCAGGCGTAGCCCACGATCGCCCCGTAGCCGGTGTGGTAGGCGGGCATCTCGTTTTTGGCAATCGAGACGGCGAACTCCCTGCCGCCGTATTTGCCGGAGGCGACGTACACGCCGTCGGACAACGCGCCGTAGAATTCGTTGGCCTTCGTGGCCATGAATTTTATCGCCTGCAGATACCCGTCCTTGTCGCCAAAGACAAGCTCCACAATCGTCTGATCCTTCGTGATAATCCCCTTTTGGTAGCACTCGGTGGCGTAGCCCAGGCATATGCCGCCCGAGACCGCGTCAAGCCCGTATTCCTCGACCGCCTCGATCAGCTCCAGAACGGCATCCCTGTCGCTTATCCCCAGGTACGAGCCCAGGGTGGCGATAAGCTCGTAGTCGTAGGCGACGTGAAGCGTCTCGTACTCGTGCCCCTTGTCGAATTCCCGGCGAACCTGGCCTATGTGGATACACCCAACGGGACAGCCGACGCAAGCTAGTTTTCGCACCAAGTTCTTTTCGGCAAAGGATTCCCCGCTGATGTCATCGGCCCTGTCGAACGATGCCTTCTGCAGGTTTTGCGTGGGCAGGGCGCCGATGGCGTTCAGGACGTTCACGTTTATCGGCGTTCCCAGATCGTGGTACTTCGACATTATCGGGGTGGTCGTCACCTTCTTGTAAATCTCGTTGTACACCGAAATGTACTTCTTGTGGTCGGCCACCTTTCTGTTGCCGTCCCCGGTAACCTGTATCGCCTTCAGTTTCTTGCTTCCGAAAACCGCGCCAAGACCCATCCTTCCGAAGTGCCTGTAGGTGTCGACGTTGACGTTCGCTATCTTGCAAAGGTTTTCCCCCGCGGGGCCTATGCGTATGATCGAGCGCTTGCCGCTGCCGCCCTCGACCGTGCGAATGTACTGGCCGACCCTGTCCGCGGTCAGGCCCCAAAAAGCCCGGGCGTCCTTGACGTCTATAAGGTTGTTGTAAATGGAAATGTAGGACGGGCGCGCCGCCTTGCCCGTGATAACCAGCGCGTCCAGCCCGGCGTTGAACATCGTGTAGGCGAACCTTCCCCCGGCATACGATTCCCCAAGCTCGCCGGTCACCGGCGAGATGAACATGGCGACGGCCTTGGAAACCACCGGAAAAATGGAGCTCAACGCGCCTATGGCGAACACGATTGGCTGGCTCTCGTCCAGCGGGGACGCCTCCGCGTTTATGTTTTCGAGCAACAGCCTGGAGGCAACGCCAACCCCGCCAAGATACTCCGTCAGATCCTCCCTAAGCTCGACCCTGACCTTGTTCGTGCCCAGATTGATGTAAAGAACCTTGATGTGGTTTTCGTTAATCATTCGACTTTTCCTCCATTGTCAGGCATTTGTGCGGGCAGTACTTGACGCAAATTCCACAGTGCTTGCAGATAATGGGCGGGGTGTTTTCGCCGGTAAAGTGAACGGCGTTCACGATACAGGCGTCGGCGCACTTCCTGCATTTTATGCATTTTTTCTCGTTTAGGATAACGCCGCCGCCATCCCTTTCCCTAAGCGCGCCGGTCGGGCAAATCGTAACGCAGTTTCTTTCCTCGACGCAGGCCAGGCAGTAAATCGCGAAGAACCTGCCGGTCGTCAGGCCGCCCAGCGTGCGCACCTTTATGGCGCTCTCGCTGTCCGAGTAGCTTTTGTTGTTTATGCCCGCGCAAACGCGCTGGCACGTAAAACAGCCGATGCACTTGTTCATGTGGTCCGCTTTCAGAATTTTACCCATGCCCGAAACCCTTCCAAAAGTAAGTCTACGTAAATAATAACGGTTCCACGGAAAATGTTCAATTATCCAACCGACAGCTGTCAAGCCGCCGAATCATTTCGCCGAAACGTCGCGGCAACGGAGCCTTAAAAATACATTCCCCGGGCGGGCGTTCCCCGAAACCGCCCCCGGGCATGACAATCGCAAGGCTTCTCGCGTGGAGCATAAGACCCGCCCCGGGGAACATCGGATCCGAAAAACCGTAGATTGGGTCGCCCACAATCGGGTGCCCCAAATGGCGCATGTGAACGCGAAGCTGGTGCGTCCGCCCGGTCCTGGGCCGAAGCAGAACAAGCGAGTGCCTTTGCCACGCCCTAAGAACCGAGTAGAGCGTGAGCGCCGCCCTGCCCCGCCCGGCCACCGCGAAGCGCTTTCGGTTTTTGGGATCGCGGGCGATAAACGTTTCCACGCGGCCCCTCCTTTCCCTGGGAACCCCGCAGACGATGGCAACGTACTTTTTCCCCGCCTTTCCGGACTTGAACTGCCCGGCAAGAAAGGCCAGAGCCTCGTCGTCGTAGGCGGCGACCATGACGCCCGACGTGTCCTTGTCGAGCCGGTGCACGATGCCCGGCCTAAGCCCCCCGGTTTCAGGACTGCCGCCAAGCCCCAGCCTGCGGTGGTACAGGGCGTTGGCAAGGGTCCCGCGCCAGTTGCCCGCCCCCGGGTGCACGACCATTCCCTGCGGCTTGTTCACCACGACCGCCCTGTCGTCCTCGTACATGATGTCCAGGGGGATGTCCTCGGGAACAAGGTTGGCCGGATCGGGTTCCATCCAGGAAAGCTCCAGGCGGTCCCCGTTTCTTACCGGATGGGAAACCCTCGCCTCCCTGCCGTTGACCCTGGCGCCAAGCCCGCGGGCCTTGATCTGGGACCGCGAAAGCAGGCGGAGGTTTTCCGCGACGTAGCGATCCAGGCGAAGCCCGCCATGGGGCGCGCCCGATACCGCGCAGGCGAACGACGGCATTACGGGGGAGGCGCGGCTTCCTCGGGATCCCCGTAATCCGGGATCCCGTAGCCCGCGTCCCCGTAATCCACGGGCTCCGCTTCCAGAGGCGTCCGGGTAACGACGATCGTGCCCGAGGGAATCGCCTCCGCCCTTCTTCTGTCCCTTCGGCGCCTTGACTGGACGATGATATGGTCGGCTATCGCTATGGTCGCGGACAGGCCAACGGCCATCAGTATGGTGCGCCGCTGTTCCTCGTCAGTCATCGCGACGGCCCCCGCCGACTTCAAGGGCCAGGGGGCGTGGCTTCTGTCGCTAAAATCCATGCCGTTGTGGTTTTGCCAGCGGAACATGTCCATTCCGATGGTGGCGAAGAACATCGTAAAAGGGAAGGAACCGAAGGCGACGATCTCCCAGCGGCGCACGTCCCTTAGCCACCCCGGCCAACTGGACGTGCCCACGTCGGATTCGACCCCCGTCTGCGCCGCCAGGTTCGCGGCGGACAGGGCAAGGAGCAAAACCAGCGCCGCCGGTCTTTTTTTTACGGTCAAGCTAACCCCCAAAAACGGCCCCGCCGATACGCAGCAGGGTCGAGCCTTCCTCCACGGCTATCTCGAAGTCCCCGGACATGCCCATCGACAGGCATCTCCAGTTTTCCTCGCCGGGGAACCTCCGCTCAAGCTCGCGCCTGGCCTTTACCAGCCGCCTAAACGCCGCGCGCAGCGTCGCCTCGTCGTCGGTGAAGGGCGCCATCGTCATAAGCCCCAGGATCCTTAAGGAAGAACAGCCCAGGACGAGCTCGGTTACCCTGAAAAGCCCGTCAAGGTCGGCAAAACCGCCCTTCGAGTCCTCGCCGGTGCGGAATTCCAGCAGCACCGGCAGGCACCGACCCTGGACGTGTTTCATGAGCTCCGTCGCAAGGCTTTCCCTGTCCAGGGACTGGACGCAGTCGAACAGCGAGACCGCCGCCTTCGCCTTGTTCCGCTGCAGGCCGCCGATAAGGTGAAGCTCCGCGCCTGGGCGCCCCTCGCGGAAACCCTCGAATTTGGCGGCGGCCTCCTGCACCCTGCTTTCCCCGAAACAGCGAATCCCGGCGTCCCAGGCCTGGGCGACCGCGTCGATCCCCTGGAACTTCGTCACGGCCATGAAGGTCACTTCCTCGCGCCTCCTGCCGGAACGCGCGCAGGCCCGGGATATGCGCTCCTCTATTCTTCCGACGTTATCGGCAACGGACATCTAGAGTAATAGTCTCATATCCGTCGCCGCTTTTGCAAGTGCCGAAAAGTCGTCGATATGCAGGTTTTCCGCGCGCAGGCCGCCGTCAACGGCGCTTTTCGCCAGCAGCTCCGCCGCCGCGTCAAAGGGGTTGGCCGTGCCGCGCCGGGCAAGGCAGGCCGCCAGGTTGTTCCTGACCGTCTTTCTCCGCGAGGAAAAAAGCTGCCTTACCAGGGGGTAAAAACAGGGGGGGCGGGTTTGGGCGCCGGGCTCCTCCCGCATCTCCAAAAGCACGCCCTGGGAATCCACGTTGGGCCTGGGGTAAAACGACGCGCCCTTGATGGCCATAAGCGGCCTGACCCGGTAGGCGGAGGCGCACAGGACCGAGAACGAGGAATAGTCCGCGCCGCCGACCCCCGCGGCCATGCGGAGGGCGACCTCCCGCTGGACGGTGACGACCGCCCGCCTAAAGAAACGCCCCTTCTCGACAAAGTCCGCCAGCAGCGCCGAGCCCACATTATAGGGAAGGTTTCCCAACAGGTACGGCGCGGGATCCCCCTGGGCTTGCCAGGTCCTAAGCGCGTCGCCCTCGACCAGGGCAAGGCCGGGCTCGGCGGCGAAAACCTTCTTTAGCACGCGGACAAAGCCCGGGTCAATTTCGAAGGCGCGGACCGAAAGGCCCCTGTCCAGAAGAATGCGGGTCATCGCCCCAAGCCCGGGACCTATCTCCCAGACGGCCTCCCCCGCCCGGGCTTCCAGGGCGTCGACCAGGGCGTGCCTGGTGGCGGGGTTGATCAGGAAATTCTGCCCGAATTTCTTTCTCATGCCCAGGCCATTGTCGTCCAGGAACGCCCGCAGGCCGGCGGCCGAATTGTAGTTCAGTTCCACAGGGCAAGTATACAGTTTTGGGGAATCGCGTCAACCGATGTTGGGAGGGGAAAAAGATCCCGCGGATCAAGACGGGGCTACCATTGAAACGATCTATGTGAACCGCAGCCCTTGCGGTGCCCAATCCCGCACCACAAGGGCTGCCTACGCTTTTAGTCCCCCGCCTTAAACTTTGAAACCTCTCCCAGCAGCACGCCGATTTTCCTGTGGTTAGTTTCGCTTAAGTCGTTGACGCGGGTTACCGCGGCGTTGATTTGGTCCGCCTCGTCGGCCATCTCGTTCATGCCCCCGGTTATCTCCAGGGTTATGGTCTCAAGGTTTTTGCCTTCCTTGATGACCTCGCTGGAACCTTCGCGCATTTCCTTAGATTCCATCTTTACCTTCCAGGTGATCTCGTTGAGGCTCCCGATGGCTTCCAGTATCTGCTTGCTTCCATGGCCCTGCTCTTCCATGGCGTTGCGGATGTTTTGCTCCTGATCCGCGACCGTTCTGATGTTCTTGTCAATGGCCTCGAATTTTTCCAGGACGTTCTCCGTCGAGCGGGTGATCTTGTCGATGGATCCCTTGATTTTTTTCAAAACAGTGCTGATAGTTTTCGACTGCTCGCTTGAGTTCTCGGCGAGCTTGCGGATCTCGTCGGCGACCACCGCGAAGCCCTTTCCCGCCTCCCCGGCGTGGGCGGCCTCTATGGCGGCGTTCATCGAAAGCAGGTTGGTTTGGCTGGCGATGTTTTCCATGACGGCGTTGATCTCCATCAGGCCTTCCGATTCGCGGGCTATCTCCTGAATGTCCGTCGCCACTTCCTGCAACCCGCTGCGCCCGACTTCCGAGGCGGATGTCAGGTCGTTGACGTTTTCCATGTTCTTGCCAAGCGTCTGGGTTACCGACTGGACGTTCGCAATCATTTCCTCGACGGCGGAGGAAGACTGCGAAACGGAAGCCGTCTGCTTTTCCACATGGTCGTTTAGCTTTGTGATGTTGGCCGTGATCTGTTCCATCGCGGCGTTTGTCTGCGTGACGCTGGCGCTCTGGTTCGTGGCGCGGATCTCGATGTTTTGCACGTTGGAGGTAATCTGGGTCACGGCCGAGGCGGTCCTGCGCATGTTGGTCGCGAGCTCCGTCCCTATGCCGTCCAGCTCCGACGCCTCGTTTTTAATGGTATTAATAAGGTGCCTGACTTTTTCCAGGGTGGCGTTGAGCGAGCGGCCTATGTTCCCGACCTCGTCATTGCTCTTGACCTCAATGTTTGGGGTAAAGTCGCCCTCGCCGATTGTGACAAAGACCTTTTCCATGGACTTGAGCGGGGCGGTAATGGAACGGGCCACGACAAGAATAATAATGGTAATGATTCCCAGAA
>WQRP01000086.1 GCA_009786675.1 Treponema sp.
ATCAGGAGACGAGCGCTCCACCTGCAGTCTGCACCCCGAATCGTACCAGTCGAAACCAGGGCACCCCCAAAAACAAAAACCTACAATACTACCGAACGGCTCGCCTGCGTGGGGAAAACCCCGAACAGGCGATCCAACTGGGAATTTACGGTCAGCGATGAACCGCTGATCCTGTTGTAAATCTCCACCACGGCATCCATGTCCGCGGGTTCCTTCGACCAAACCGCCGATGAATACGCCGCGCGGAAAAGCCCCTTTTCGGCAAGCTGCCTGGTGGAAAGGGATCCGTAACGCTTCTTCGCCTTGCCGTCCACCACCGCCGTGGGACCGTCGTAGCCTATGGTAAAGATAAAGTCTTCCCTAGAAAGCATGGCCGCCCAACTCAGGAAACAGGGGAAAACGAATCTTTTGCCGCGCCGCAAGGGGGGCAAGACCAGTCCGAAGGGAGATCCTCGAAAGCCGTCCCGGGCTGCACGCCGTTGTCGGGATCGCCGTCGGCGGGATCGTACTCATACCCGCACAAATCGCAAACGTATTTCATGTTTTGCTCCTTCCCAGTAAGGTATCACAAATTCCCGCGAAAGGCCACCACGCCGCCCGCTTATTTTTTGAAGCCCCCGCTAATCTTGGAACTGATGGCGGCGAGTACCAGGACAAGCCCGGCCAAAACCACCAAAAGGGGCCACCAGTCAAGGACAAACTGCGAAAACGAAAAGTCAACCACGTCCAGCGAAAAAACCATCAAAACCAACCCCAGTATTATGAAGGCCGACGCAAGAACCACGTAGCTTGGCCGGATTGCCCCGTAACGGTGCCACCCGGTGGGAAGAAGGGCCACGCCGGCAAAAACCGACAGCAGGGGCCAGACCCTGGCAAACCCCAGTGGCATTGCGTCTATTGCGCCAAGGAAAAAGAACAGCCCGGCCTGCAGGAACAGCCCGGCCAGGAAGATGTACAGCGAACGGCGGCTTATCCTGACGGCCACGACCGCGCAGGCGACGCCGGCGGCAACCAGCAGGAAGGAAACCTGCACCAAAACCCGCGAGATCCCCGGGGGGGAACCTATCAGAAAAGTGCTGCCAAGAAACAGCAGAAGGAAGCCGATAATGAAGATGAGCTTGGCAATAGGTCGGCGGCTTGCAAAACGGGGCATATTGTGTAGTATATCAGTATGGAGAAGATGTATCAATGGGGAAGCTAGGGACAAGGCGCGTCATGGTCGTGGTTCCGATTCTGGTGGCCTTCGCCGCGTTCGCGACCGTCTCCGCGACGGCGTTTCGGGGCCACGAGCCGCCTGACGTCAACCCGCATTTTCTGGTCGGCTCCCGCGAGAACAGGGAACAGCTAAGGGCGCTGTTCTCGCTCCTGGACGCGGAGGGCAATTCCCCCGAAAAAAACTTCGCGGTGGTCAGGGAAATATCCAACAACTTCTTTAGGGAAGGCGAGTACGGCAGGCTCATCCACTTCCTGGGCGGGCGAACCGTCAGGCTCCCGGAGGATCCCTACAACAGCCACCATCTGCTGATGATCGCGTATGCCCACATGCGACAGGGTTCAATGCCGATAGCGGCAAGATACTTTGACCTAATCGTGAAGAACTACCCGGATCTTATGATCAACGGCACGTCGATTCACCTTACCTGCCTGCTCCGGCTTATCGACCTGAACGACGATCCGGTGCAGCAGGTCTGGTACTACCACGAGCTGCTGTCCCGCTTCCCCGACGAGATCGACCTCGGGGTAATATGGTTCAGGCTGGCCCAGGCATACGAAAGGGTTGGCAACTGGGACGGGTCGATACAGGCCCTTGCCAACTTCCTGTCCCAGGGAAGCCCCGTGATCCCCGGCTTTCCCAACGCGGAGACCCACGCCAGGCACCAGGTGAACTTCCACAACTCGGCCAGGAACTGGACCTTCGAGAGCCTGCCCGCCCTGGCCTCGGCCGTGCGCCACGCCTTCGACACCAACAACGCGGTTCAGATGCGGAACCTTCAGGCCGGGGCTAATTTCTTTACCCGGTCATGGGGGCAGGACGACATAATAAGCAGGCAGCCCTTCAACGTTTTGCAGTTCATGCGCGGCACCCGCATCCGCTACGCGGACAGGTTCCACGAGCGTTCCAATTCCGAGGAGGCGTTCCTGCGGACCTGGGGATGGCCAATGGTTATCTCGGTCTGGTACTTTTATTTCAGAAGGATACACTTCCCTTCCGATCCGTCGGTCCACGGCCGCTGGGAATGGGTCGGCATATATTTCGGAGAAAGCTTTTAGGACGAGGTTTCCATGACAGAAAAGACCGGAGCGAAAAAACGCGGGGCTTCCCGCGGGTTGATCTTGTTTCTGCTGTTCGCCGGGGTGGCGACTGTCGGGCCGGAGGCGGAGTCACTTCACCCGGCACTGCCGGTTCACTACCCGCCGACGCAGGACGTCGCGCGCACGACCCTGCACGGCGGCGACCGCCCCCTGCGCAGCGACCGGGGGGATTTCGATCCGGCGATGTTCGCCCACCGAACCCCGCCGCCGTCCCCTCCCTCCCGAATCCTGGTTCCCGAGCACCTTGACAGGGTTCTTACGAGGTACTACATCGACAGGTACACAAGGCCCAACGGCGTCGCCTGGCTTCATTCGGTTATCAGGAACGGGCACACGTACATTCCCTTCGTCAAAAGCGAGATTGAAAGGCTCGGCCTGCCGCCGGAGCTTGTCGTCGTGCCCTTCATCGAATCGGACTACATCGGAACGGCGGTGAGCCGTTCCGGCGCGACGGGTATATGGCAGTTCATGATGAACAGCATCGATCCCTTCGGCATCCGGGTAAACGAGACGCTGGACGAGCGCAGGGACTTCCGCAGATCGACGGTCGGGGCGCTCAGGAAGCTGGAGGGGCATTACCGGAACTTCGGGTGCTGGGCCATGGCCTTCGCCGCGTACAACATGGGGCCCAACGGGCTGCGGCGGGCGGCGCAGAGGGCCGGGACCTTCGACTACTGGGATCTCGCCGCCAGGAGGGAGATCAGCCAGGAGACGACCCGTTTCGTTCCCAGGATAGTGGCGGCGGCGTACGTCCTGACCAACGCCAGGCGTTTCGGCGTCGACTGGTGGCCGGAGGGCGTCGAGTGGACGACCGTCAGGCCGGGAAGGCCGGTGTCCCTGGACATGATCGCCTCGGAAACGGGGACGGACAGGAACCTGCTTCGCCGGCTGAACCTGGAGCTTCTGCACGGCATAACCCCGGCGGATCCGGATCGCGAGATAGTGGTCCCGGCGGCGCGGGCCCAGGCGATCGCCGCCCTTCTGGAAAGGGACGACATGGTGCTGGTACAGTACCACCGCTACAGGATACAGCCCGGCGACACTCTGTACGCGCTGTCCAGGCACTACGGCATCTCGGTCGCGACGATCGAGATGCACAATCCCGGTGTGCGAAACAGGCACCTAAGGCCCGGGGAGACGCTTGTCATCCCGGTTCTTCAGGAGGTGGAGCCCTTCGCCAGGGAGCCGGTAACGTTTAGCAGGCTCTTCAACGGGACGCACGTCGTCGCCCAGGGCGACACGCTGTGGTCCCTGGCCAGGCGCTACAACGTGAACCCCCAGGAGCTTGCCATGGCAAATAACATGGACCTAAACCAAACTCTGTCCATAGGAAGAGCCCTAAGAGTGCCGATAATTATAGAATGATAGGGAAAAAAGGAACGGGGTGGCTCCGCTGGAGCCTGGCATTTGTCCTGCTGTTGAACGGCGCGTTCTCCTTTGGCCAGGTTGGCATAGACGGGGTCGTCGAATGGGACAGGATGGAGATAAACGCGGTCATATCCCTGGATCTAGCGTCGGCGGGGATTAGGGTTCCCGCCGGCAGGATGCAGGGCGAGGCGATGCTTGCCTCGGAATACCTTAGGCTGATTCGCCCGGAACTGCTTAACATACAGGTCGATTCCTCGTCGGTTATCGCCGACCTTATAGGGCGCGGGGAATGGAGCCTTTTCGAGATTGAAAACCTCGCGCTGCAGGCCCGCGCGGTACCGCCGGCGTTCTCGCCTGGGCTTGACAGGCTTTCGGCCCGCTACACGATTGGCATCGAGGGAATCAGCGAGGCGTTTATTCGCCACAGGCATCCGATCGACGTGCCAAGGACGCTGACCCCCGTTCCCGCCCCCGCCTTTACCGGGATTGTCATAATCGCGTCGGACGTGCAGCCGATTCACGGGAGGGAGGGTTCCGCGATGGTTCGCCCGGCGCTGTTTCCCCGGATATGGGACACGCATATGAACCTTATTTTTGAACGGAACATGCTGGATCCGAACGCCGGCGCGATGGTCCGCTATTTTTGCCGCCAGGGGATCTTCGCGGATGGGCCCACGGGTCTTTCCCCGGAGCTTAGCGCCGTGGTCGGCGACCGCCCGCTGCGTGTTTTCGCCCGCGGCGTCTTTGGCGAGACACCCACCGATCCAATCATAAGCCGCGAGGACGCCCTGCAGATTATCTCCACGCCGGAGAACCGAGGCCTGCTCCGCGAGGGCCGGGTCGCGATTATACTTGACGATTCGGTGCTAAGGAATACTTTCACTGGGTGGTGAAAGCCCGGCGCACTTCGCCGGGGCGCGGGAGCGTAATCAGGATGACGCGACGCATACCCAGCTTCGACGCCGAGTATTCACAAAATATATATAAACAAAATCGGCAGGTTCCAAGACAAGATCCCTAATCGGCGATTCCACCAAGATGGGCTCCCAGGAAAACCCCGCAAAACCGCCGCCACCGACAACGGAAGTCGCAAGTGGCCACAAACGCCTAGAACCTTAGCCGGAGCATCGCGGTAAAGTCGAAATGCCTGCCGAAGGGGGCAATGCCCGGCGGGAAAAGATGGTCCGGCGGTATCGGCCCCAATTCCCCCCGGTTGCCGTCGCCGGAGAACAGGTGACGATCAAGGGGAACCTGCGCCGTAAGGCTCAGGGTTGCCCCCTGGAAAATTTCCTGACTGAAAGTCACAATCGGGGTAAAGGACAGGTCGCTTAGGCTAGAGATCAACGCAATACCAGCGTTGGTAAAGTCGTTGAAAATCCAGGTGAAACCCGTGTACAGGTAATGCTCGTTGCTAAAGTGGCCGCCGCCGGCAATGGATGTCGAGGAGCTGGAACCGCTGAAAAGGTATTCGGCCATGACGATAAGGTTTCCCCGGAACAGTGAATAGTCGAAACCGAAGCTGACGGCAAGGCCGTCAAGTCGGGTTTGCTGTTCGTGGTTGTAGCTGTAGAGAACGTCCAGAACCAAACCAAGTTCAAGATCGGCCTGGATCGAAAGCCCCGCGCGGTGAATGCCATGTCTCGCACCATCCCTAGGAGATTCAAACGCATACAACNCCTTGGCAAGTACCCTGCTCCATTCCCGTTCGATTGTAGCGCCAACACGCCCCCCCTCCCCCTGGCGCGAAAAGGGATCCCTAGGGGCCGCGCCGAAACCGACCACTTTAAGATCGAAGGTTGGCCACCAGGAAAACTCCGCCCCAAGAACAGCCCTGGGACGGGCATTTGCCACAAGGGGATTCGCCGGGTTTAGAAAATCCGTTGGCCGCCAGATAAGGCCGTGGCCAAAGGGGATTCGCATAAGTCCGCCGTCAAGTCTTGTGTTGTCGGTGTTTATGCGGAAGTACAGGCGCTCAAGTTCAAAGCCGGCGATAAAGTTGTCATTGGCGACAAAAGGGGTCGAGGCAAATGGCCCCCTGTCAACGCCCATCATTTCCGCCATCTGTGCCGCTAAACTTTCCGCCATGATCGCATTGTGATCCCCGGCAATCGCAATAAGATTCACATCGGCGAAGACCGTCGCCATTTCGCGAAGCCTTGCCACCATGCGGAGGTTGGCGTACTTTTCGATCCCGTAAGAAAACGCCGGCGCATCCCCGGCTCCGGCTCGAAGGAAAACGGAGGAGTCCAGTATGCCGGAAAAGTTGATTTCCGCCGCAAGCTTGGAAGCTCCGCCCAGCGATAAAAAGGCAAAGGCAACCGCCAAAAATAAGATTCTGCGAAGAGTCATGTTATGTTCCCCCTTGTGTGAAAGCGGGCAGTGATTAGCCACTGCCCACTCTATACCCTACCTCTCCAGATTCCGCCGGCTGAAAACCGAATCCGCAATGGGCTGATCCAGCACGACGTTACCCATCCTGAACACCGTCCTGCTGTTGCCGCGCAGAAGATCCCGCATCTCCACCTCCACCGGGAAACGCCGGCCGCCGATAAGCTCAACCCTAAGCAGATTGTGTTCCTTTAGCCTGGCACCGGAGAGGGCGAAAAACTCGGAGCGCAGAAGATCCCCGGTTTCCTGGTCGATCCACAGCATACGCCTGGGGTAAGTCTCGCCCCTGCGTTTCGCCGTCAGGTCCAGCACCCAGGCACTGCGCCCGGCCCAAACTCCGGAGGCGATCGTCTCCACGCGCAAAATCTCGGCATTATAGCGATCCGATAGAGGGTCGTTGTTGAGCATGTCCTCGTAGGACATGTCGGAACCCATCATCGACTCCCTCAGCATGTGCCCGGAGATTCGCCTTGCCCTTTCGATGTCCGGGGAAATAACCCAGAGCCTGCCGTTTTCCATAAGGTATCTGGTTCCGCGGTCTTCGGGGTTGGTGAACTCTATGAAACTAAAGCCACCCCCGCGCGCCCATGCCCGCATCGTTTTGACAAAGCGGCGGTTGTGGTGGTAGATAATCATTTCCCCGTCATACTGTATGGTCGTGAAAATTTCGTTGTCATCGATTCTTGCAAGAAGTTCCGCAGCCGTCGGCGTGGCGGCCATTGCCTGCGCGAAACCAAAGCCCGCAATCGTTGTCATCAACACGATCGCCGTTAACACCGTTACCATCAATTTGCTTTTCATAATCGTACCTCCGTAATATTTGCGGAAAGGGTAACACCCACCGCTATCTCCGTAACGCCTCAA
>WQRP01000087.1 GCA_009786675.1 Treponema sp.
CTGCAGATTATCACGCTGATTCTGGCCTACATGGTCATGTTCCCGGCGTTCAGGAAACTGCGGCAGATCGATCCCGGCACCGAACGCCCGTTCAGGGTGCCCGGCGGCCCGGTTATGATAAACCTGATCGCCTACGTGCCGGTGGTGCTGCTGCTTGCGGCGGCGGTGTTTTCGATGGTGTATCCAATGCCCGACGGCGCGTGGCGTTTCCTTGGCCTAAACTGGCATTTCGATTCGATGATCGTGATCGGCACCATAGTCGCGCTGCTTATCGGCGAGGCGATAGTGTTCGGCACCGGCCCGACCGCGGCTAGGCTTAGGCAGTCGTTCGCCAACAGGCGCGCGACGCGGTTCAGCGACATAGGCAGGATCGAGGTCGAGTCCGCCCCGGCGGAGTCGGCGGAATCTGCGGAGGCCGGCCTGAGCATCGTCACCGTTTCGCGCGAGATGGCCGCCCTGGGCGACGAGACCTCGCGGGAACTTGCCTCGGCGCTGGGCTTCCGGCTGGTGGACAGGGAGGCGATCGAGGCGCGGATGTACTCGCTTGGCGTAAAGGTCGAATACTTCAAGAAGTTCGACGAGCGCAAGCCCTCGTTTTTCGCCGCGCTTTCCAACGATCAGGAGGACTACCTGCACTGCCTGCAAATGGCGATTCTGGCCGAGGCGGAGGAAGGCCACTGCGTGATCATGGGCCGCGGGGCGAACGTCATACTCCGCGACATGCCGGCGCTGATCTCGCTGTTCCTGTCCGCGCGAACCGAGATCCGCATGGAGCGCGTGCGGAACTACTTCCACTGCGACGACAAACGCGCGGCGCAGATTATCGAGCGCAGCGACAAGGATCGCGCGGGCTTTTACCGATCGTTCTTCGACATCGACTGGAGGCACAAGGGGAACTACCACATGGCCTTCAACACCGGGATTTTCAGTCCGGAAAGGTGCGCGAGGATCGTCGCCGGGCTTAAGGACGAAATCTTTACGCCGGAGGCCGAGGAGCAAAACCGCGCGATGCTAAACGACATGATTCTGGCGCACAAGATTAAAAACAGCGTCATGTACGAGCACGNCCTGCCGATACGCTTCCTGGACGTGTCCGCGCACGAGGGCACGGTCGTCATGCGCGGCACGGCCAACTCGCAGGCGCTGGTTGACACCGCCCTTAGCCTGGCCCGCGAGGCGGCCAGCTCGGCGGACGTGCGCAACGAGATGCAGGTTCTGCGGGAATACAGGGCGATACCGTAAAGACCAAAGGTGCCCGAAAAGGCCGAAAGCCTGCCCGGGCACCTTTTTTTGGCGGACTATCTAAGCTCTATGTCCATTTTGGACTGCAGGTTATGCTGGATGTACTTGCGTATCTTGGTGCGGACCTCCGAATCGGTGCGCTGGGAGAACAGCAGGACGTAAATCTTTTCCCTGCTGTCCATGCGCGATCCAAAAAGAATCCCGTCCACCTTGATGCGGCTCGTCTGCAGAATCATCTGCACGTCCTTGACCACGGCGTTTTTGGCGATCTCCGGATTCCCGTCCAGGGTAAAGGATACGCCAACCACGCTGATGTCCTTTATTTTGCCGTTTATGAAGGAGCCTTCCAGGGGAAGGTTTATCGTGGCGTTGGCGTCCCCCTCGATGGTCGCGCGGATGTACTTTCGGCGGCCCTTCGCCCCTATCTTCCGCAGGATTTCCACGATCTCCCTTAGGCTTTTTTCCAGGTCGAACCTTAGTATGGTGTAGCCGCAGGCGATTTTTAGGGAATTAAGGTATTTGTCCTTTAGTTCCTCGTTACTGTCGGAAGTTATAATGCCGATGGAAACCGACTTGGTATCGGGGGCGGCCATTACCGCCCTGACCCAGGTTTCCCATTCCTTTTCGGGCATTTTCTCGTTAACGTCCACGAAAACAATAGAGTCGGGGTATTTCCTAAGCACCCGCCTGAGCGTATCCTTGTTGTGGGTTATATAGACCTCGTACTCGTGCTGAATCAACTCAACAATGATACTGTTTTGCATCACGGCGGTGGGCAACAGAAAGAATATTTTCCTGCCCGTTATCGCCGCGTTATTGGTATCGTTATCCATGTGTGTGATTATAGACATGAAAGCGAAAAATGGCAAGTATCGATCCGGGCTCCCTATCGGCGGAACTCTTCCCTGATTGAGGTGTTCCGGCCGTGCCCGGGGTACACCTTTGTGCCGGCGTCCAGGTTGCCCAGGCGATCCAGCGAGGCCGAAAGCAGGGCCTGGTTCCCCCCGGGCAGGTCGGTGCGGCCATAGCCGTCCCTAAAAAGGGTGTCTCCGCTAAAGAGCGTCCCGGCTTTCCCGTCCCAAAGGCCGATGCTCCCCGGGGTGTGGCCTGGCAGGTGCAGGACGGTGAAGAGCCCTATGGTATCACCCTCGGCCAGAATTATGTCCGCTTCCGGCATGTCCTGCCACAGCGCGTCTATGTACGCGGAATTTCCCCCCGCCGCGTTGAAGGTGCGGCAATGGGCGGAATAGGAATCCACCCCCAGGTACTCCGCGTCGGCGGCGTGGATGGCGATTTTCGGCAACCGGTCGTTTCGCCTTCGGTATTCCCCGGCAAGGGTCGGCACCGCGGCGACGTGGTCAAAGTGCCCGTGTGTAAGTATAATGTAGGCGGGAAAAAGATTGAGCTTGTCCAGGAAGGCGACGATGCGGTTGCCCTCGTCTCCGGGATCTATTACGGCGCAGGGGGCGGGACCGTCCGTTCGTCCGGCTGGCTCGTCCAGGGGGTATATCCAGCAGTTGGTGGCGATGCCGCCGACTACAATCCCGTTCACTTTTTTTTCCAGCATGGAGGAATAATACCCTGAGACCTCTTGATTTGCTAGTGATTGCCGGCCTGGTTGTCCTTTGGTACGGCCTTGTGCCGGTGGCGGGCGCGCTAATCAAACGATACAAATGGTCCAAGTTCAGGAGCCGCTTTAACGGGTTCCGCCTGCGCCCAATTATGGACAACCGGGCCTACTGGCGAATGGAAGCCGGGGGCGACGTCTTCCGGGTTATCGGCGAGGTTGAATCCGTGACGGATAGGCAGGTTCTCTGGGTTCGCAGCGGGGGTATGCTGGTCCCGGTTTTCCTGAAAAACGCCGAAACCTATCTTCTGCCGATGCAAAGCGAGGGCATTCCCGATCCGGGCGACGAGGCCCCGGAAAAGATTAGGTGGGAAAAGGTCTCGTCGCTTACCGAGGGGACAAAGGTGTTTGTCGGCGGGCGCCTGTCGCACCAGGAGGGGCGATGGAGCTTTGTTTCCACAAAGGACAGCCCCCTTATGGTGATTTTCTACGACGGCCCCGACCATTCCCTTGCGGCGAGAACGGCCTGGGCGGGACGTCACCGGGGCGAGTACTTTAACCAGGCGACGCCCTACTCGCTGATAATCGGCGCACTGTGCCTTCTTTTTATCGCGGCGTTTTTTCTTCAGCGCCCCGCGTTCCGGCCGACGGTAATAGTTTCGGTCGTCGCGATATTCCTGCCCCTTTTTCCCCTGGTGCCGCCGGGTCTTTTGTTCACGATGGTATACCGCCACCTCGCGTGGAGGGCCAGGATTCTGCGGGCCTACGGCGACCTTGCCAAACTGCCCCTTTGTTATTTTACCCAGGAAAGCGACGGTTCCCCGCGTCGCGGAAAGCACGTTCTTTCCGACGGCGAGACGTACGGGTTTGTCTGCAGCGCGGAACTTCCGCCGGAAGTGCACGAGGGCAAGATACCCATGCTGATACCCGAGCTTGGCGGCGACAACTGGTACATTTTTGGGACGGTACTCCCCAGCGATCTGCTGCCTTTCCGCCCCAAGGATCCTTTTGCGACCTTTGGAGTCCTGCCCGGCAATCCCTGGGAGCTTTCCCGGCGCTGCACGGCAAAGGCCTATGCCATGGAAACGGTTGCCTGGCTTGTGCTGTTGGCAGGGATAGCGTTAAACGTCTTCTTCCTGCGGCTGATCCTTTTCCTGCTGATCTGAATCGTCGGGCGACGACTCGGCGCTATCCTCGGTTGCGTCGCCTTCCTCGTCCTTTTTGGATTTCGCGTAATTTACCACCAGCGGCCTTCCCCGAAAGACGTACTCGTTCAGCGCCTCTATGATTGCCTCCGCCACGGTATCCCGCACCTGCACGAACGAGTAGTTGTCAAATATGCGTATCGCCCCGATATCGTCCTTTGGGATGGCGGTTTTTGTGTTCAGCAGGCTTAGAATCTCGCGCGGGGATACCCGGCGGCTTCTGCCAACGCTGAAAAAGAGCCATTTCGAGTCCTTGTCCGCCAGGGGATAGCGTTGGGGATCGGTTCCGGGGCCGTCGCCCGTGGCGGGGCCTCCCGTCTTCGCCCTGCGGGAGCCGTTCTTTTCCGGCTTGGCGGGACCGTTCCGCCGCTGCCCGAAGGCATTCTGGTCGAGCAGGCGTGGGCCTTTCCCCTGCTCCACAAGCATGAGCAGGTAGGCTGCCACCCTTGACCTGTGGAACAGCGAAACCTCTTTCTTGAATAGGGCGTGGTATTCGTCGAGCAGCCAGGGATCTACCTCGGACTTGATTTTTTCCGTAATCTGGGCGACGACCCTCCGTGTTTTTTCGATGTCGATACGTGAATTCATTTTTCCTCTGCCTCTTGTCTAAGCCTCTGCCAGCATGTTATCACAAACCCCAGAGATTGTTCAACGGGGGAACGCGGGCATATTGCAATTTGCTCTTTTTACATGCAGGATTATAGCATGAAAAAGTTGGCGGTATGGTCGGAAGACTGCCTGGTACGGTTCAACGCAATCGACAGATCGGACACGATGACCCTAAGTTCGGCGTTTAATTTTTTTCAGGAGGCGGCGGTAAGCCACGCGCAAAACCTGGGGGTTGGCCGCGAGGCGATGGCGCGGACCGGCCAGGTGTGGATCCTGTCTCGCATGTCGGTCCAGGTCGACAGGCGGCCGAAATACAGCGAGACCGTGAACGTGCGCTCATGGCCCAGGAGCTGGGAAAGGCTTTTCGCCGTTCGCGATTTTGAGATCCGCGACGCCCAGGATCGGCCCGCAATCCGGGCAAGAAGCTGCTGGATCATAATCGACATAGAAAAACGCCGCCCCGTGCGCCCGCAGACCTTGATGGAGAGCCTCCCCCTAAACGACGGCCTGGACGCGCTGTCTTTCATGCCGCCCGGCCTGGTGGAGCGTTCGCCCATGCAAAAAAGCGTGGAGCACAAGGCCCTGTACAACGACGTGGACTACAACGGCCACGTGAACAACGTCAGCTATATCCGCTGGATCGAAAACGCCGTGGATCCGACCCTGCTCGAACAGGCGCGGCGGAGCCGTCTGGACATTAACTACATGAACGAGGTGCTGCCCGGCGAGATCGTGGACCTATGGTCAACGGGCATTGAAGCGTCCGCCCAAGAGGCCGACTCGCCCGCGCCGTCCCACGCCCAGGCTTTCGAGGGAAAAAAGGCCGGCGGCAACCAGTCGGCGTTCAGGGCTGAACTGCGCCTGTGGCTTTAGGGGGGAGTGGGGGAAGGCGCGTTCCTGTAGCCCTTTCACTGGCCGGTGCTTGAGGCGGTTTCAGTCCCGGTAAGCTCCCGCCGTAGGTCCTCCACGGTGTACCCCTTGTCAAGAAGGGCCAGAAGTTCCTTGCGTTTTTTTTCCACGCCGATTCCCATGCCTTCCTCGCGTCCCCTCTCAAAGCCCTCTTCCTCGCGGACTTCCAGCGCCGTTTTCATGTCCCACTCATTTGCAAGCATATTAATCTCCTCTTGGCTCATATTTTCCCAGAACTTTTTCAGCAGGTTGGCGTCCTTGCAGTCCTGGATCGCCAGCCTGATTGCCTTCATCATCGCTTCCTCGCCACCAGGCTTTCCGCCTCGCGCCACGAATTCCTTTTCGTGCACCCTTACCTGGAACACGAAATGGGCGTAGCCTTTCAGTTCTTCGCACGCTTCCAGTATACTACTATTTTGGCCTTCGTTGACATTGTAAACGTCGATTTCCAGTTCCAAAGTAACGCGGTCGAAGCCAGAGACCCGCTCGAAAGAATCGGACAACCGCATCTTTTTGTGGTTTGGAAACGGGGCGGTGCTGTTCAGAAGGACGATGAACCTTGGGCGGGCGTGCTTGACCAACGCCTGCCTGTACACGGCCTTTTTGTCGTTTACCCCGTTCTCGAACAGGCGGCAGACGTACTGGAGCATCCGGTAGGGCATATTGTAATTGATTGTCGATTGATGCTCCGCGACGACTACCAGGCTGCGGTTTATCAGAAACGAAAGGTCGTTTTTCCGGGGCGTCCATAGGGTTTCGCCCAGGGTATTAATGGTGATCTCGGTGTCATCCACGCTGTAGTTCGTGCCGTGCACGGCATTGTAAAGGGCAAGGGCCGATTTTTCGTTGCCAAAGATTGATCTGAAAAGGCTGTCTTTGTAGGCCATAGGGTTGCATAGTATCGCTTTTGGCACGGTGTGGGAAGGGGAAAATTAATTTCCGCGCAATGCCTACTTGACATTTTTAGCCATGGGCAGTACGATGCCTAACCATAGGGCTTGCGGTATTCTAAAGTTGTGCTGCAAAATTGGGTCTCCTGAAAACGAGCTTGTCCGTTTTAGGGTAATGAAAGCACACAAAACCAGTGATTTTGATACAATGAAGGCCTCACACGCAACGCAACGCAACGCAACGCAACGCAACGCAACGCAACGCAA
>WQRP01000088.1 GCA_009786675.1 Treponema sp.
TCTTTGTCGCGGGACAATGCCAGGCGTTCATACAGGCTACTGCCGTATTGCCGTTGCAACTGTCGAAACGTCCATTGTTGCCGGGTCGCCTCAATCTCGTAAAAACGGCGTTCCTGTTCGTTTTCCACGCGCATCAAAATAAGATAATGCGACCAACTGAGGGTAAACGGGTACGACCGGCCAAACAGCGCGGGGCTTTTCCGCCCCGCCGATTTCGTAGACATTGTTTGCGAAATTGACGGCAAGTAGGTCAAATAAAACTTTCTTGCGTTCGTAAGCGTGGAAACCGAATATCCCTTGCCGAACCTTTGCTCAAGAAACGTTGACAATTCCTTGAGCAAGCCCCGTCCGTATTCGGCGCGGGTTTTGCCGTCCTGTTCTTCCTCTACAATCATGCGGCCTATTTCGAAATAGGTTACGCACATCGTTAGGTCGGCGGTACGCCCAACGTATGTTCGGGCCTGTTCTATTATCTTTGCCACGCCCTCAAAGAACGCGGAATCAATGTTCGTCATGTGCCACCATTCATGGACAGTATATCACGGGCTGAAAAACCGGGGCAAGCTCGCCTTGATCCGGTTTTGGTCTATACATTCGGTGGTGTTTTAGCCCTGTCCCCCGCGCACCTTCCGCAATTCTTCCTTTGCAAAGTCGAAATCAGGCTCCAGACTCAAAGCCTTCTCAAAATCCTGAACCGCCTTGATCTTCTGCCCCATCTGCCCGTGCGCCTGTCCTCGGTGGGCGTAGGCCATCGCATAGTCCGGTTTTAGCCTAATCGACTTGCTGAAGTCCCTTATCGCGTTGCCGTATTCCCCATACTCCTGGAACATCGCCCCGCGGATGGCGTAGGCGACATGGTTGTCGGGATCCACGGCGATTGCGTCGTTGAACGCCTTGAACGCGCTTTCCGGATCGCCATGCCCCTTGTAGGCCACGCCCTGGTTGAGACGGGCGACGGGGCTTTTCGGGTCGAGCCTGACCGCCTCGCTGAATTCCTTTATGGCATCGCCGAACATGCCGTCCTTCAGATATGCCATGCCGCGCTTTACGTGGTCGCCGGCGTTCCGGTTCATTGGCTTTCCCCCTTCGGTTGCAACCCGGCCGACGGGAACAACCCCAAGCATTATACGGCTTTTCCCGCGTTTTGCAAAGTCCCGGGCTTTATGAACAAAAAACATATTTTCGCAATTTTACCCCATCACGAAACCGCAACCCGTCCCGCGCAAAAAAAGAAAAAAATTCGGCGAATTTCGGGAAATTTCGCTTGACATGGCTTTGCCGCAAGGGTATAGTAAATATAGACGATTCGTACAGTGCATTGCGTCCTACGGACTGCCAATAATACAAATCGTCTAACGGAGGCAAGGGCATGACGATGGAAAACTTTTTCAGGATTCGGGCGGAAAAGCAGGATCACATAATCAACGCCGGTTTCACGGCGTTCGGAAAGCAGGGCTACAGGAAGGCTTCCATAGGGGACATAGCCAAAAACGCGGGAACCACGAAGGGCATGATCACGTACTACTTCGGAAGCAAAAAGAAACCTTTACATATACCTGCTGGAACGCTGCCAGACCAGCCTTCTGGCAAACGTCAGGGAGCAACTCGGCTCCGGCGTGACGGATTTTTTCGAAAGGTTCAAGTCCATAATGAACCTTCAGTTGGAGGCGATCAGGAAATACCCGGGGATGCTCGCCTTCGCCAACGGCGCGTATTACGAGACGGAGCCGGAGGTGGCGGACGAGGTGAGGAGAGCCTTCGCCGACGAGGATGCCCTGTTCAGCCATATGCTGATGGACGGGCTGGACCTTTCCGGGTTCAAGCCGGGCTTCGATCCGGATCTGATCTGCAAATTCATGCTTTGGGCGGGCGAGGGCTTTTCGGCGGAACTGTTCGAGAAAACGACTTCCGAGGACAGGATCGAGTCCATGGCGGCCGATTTCGAAAAGTGCCTGGACATGATGCGCCGGGCATTCCACAAGTAGCAAACCTTGGAAGCGACGCTTCCATAAAACGGTAAAACCCGGGCAAGACCCGGCCACATACGTATATGAAGGAGAGACGACATGTTTGACGAGAACACGAACGAAGCCCGGGAAAAAAAGGGCGGCAAGGGCAAAATCATTTTTGCGGTGATTCTGACGGCGGTACTGGCGGCCGGCGCGGCGATAGGCTTTCACTTTATCCGGCAGGGAACGAACTACCTTGTTACGGACAACGCGAGGGTAACGACCACCCTAATCGCCATAACCGCGCCGGTGCCGGGGACGCTGGAAAGGTTCACGGCCTACGAAGGCCGGCAGGTACGGACGAACGAGGTGCTGGGCTGGGTGGAAGGCGGCGAGGCGATGAGATCCCCGGTGGACGGGCTGGTGATCCATTCCGTCGCCGTGCAAAATCAGGTCGTGTCGCCGATGGAGCCCTTGGCGGTTGTCGCCGATGTCAACAATCTTCACGTTATCGCCAACATCGAGGAAACCGACGTTTCAAGGCTGCGGCCGGGGCAGTCCGTAAGCGTTACGATAGACCCCTTCGGCAGCCGGCAGTTCACCGGGTACGTCGCGGAGATTGGGCAGGTCACGGCGGCGGAGCTTACCGGCAACGCCATGTTCTTCAACACCGGCGGCACCTTCACCCGGGTAACGCATTTGATTCCGGTAAGGGTCAACATCGTTGACGACGTGAACCTTGACAGCTTCATCGGCGTGAACGCCCGCGTTCGTATCTCGCTGCGGCAGCCGGCCGGGGACTTGGTGGCCGTGGCCAGAAACTCGCCCCCCGCCCGTCTCGCCGAAACCTTCAACGGCATCAGCGCAAGGGGCACGGTGGAGAGCGTCCAAAGAAGGAACGTGTACTCCACGCTGGGGTTCATGGTTGACAGGGTTCACGTCGTGGAGGGAGACCGCGTGAACGAGGGGCAGGTGCTGGGCGTGTTGGACACCGAGGATCTGCGGATACAGCTTCTGAACGCCGAGGCCGCGCTAAGGATGGCCGAGATCGGCGTTGCCACGGCGGAGCATAACTACGGAACCATCCGGGGTCTGTACGGCACCGGGGCGATCCCCCGGAACGACCTTTTGCAGTCGGAGTTCGCGCTCCAGTCGGCGGCGGCGGCAAGGCAACAGGCACAGGCCATGGTCGATTCGACCCGGGTCGCGCTGGAAAGATCGGTGCTTCGCTCGCCGATAGGCGGCACGGTGACGGCGGTCATCGCCAGGGAAGGCTCGGTCGGCATGGGGCTTATGTTCGTGGTCGAGGACACCGACAACCTGCGTGTCATGACCAGCTTTCGGGAGTACGACCTTGACAGGCTGGCGACCGGCATGGAAGTCGCCATCACCCCGATTGCGGCGGGAAGCTCTGGGTACACCGGGGTGATAAGCCGGATAAACCCGGCCGCGACCGCCCACTCGCCGGTCGTGGAGTTCGAGGCCGAGGTGCTGGTAACGTCGGCGGACACGAGCCTTCGCATCGGTATGAACACGAGGCTGAACGTAGCGGTCGATTGACCGACTGATTGATAGACTGACTTATTGACAACAACGGTGCCATGAAAAACTGGCACCGCAATTTTTCCCGGTATTCGCAACAGACATTTTGCACTGGAGGATAGAGATCTATGCGTTCCAACACTATGACTTTAGGCGGAAACGCCCGATACATAAAAACGCTGATAGCGGCGGTAATACTGTCGTTGTCAAGCGTCACATTATTCGCACGGGAAGAGCCGGCCGGTTCCGTCCCGATGCGGCTTACTCCCGGCGAGGCCGTCGAACTTGCGATCAGGAACAACCTCGCTTTGGAAGCCTCGCGCATAAGCACCGACGGCGCAAGGCGGGCGGCCAATCTTTCGTGGAACCAGTTTATCCCTTCGGTGGACGTGGGCGGCGCGTTGTTCCGCCTGAACAACGTCCCCGAGGGAATCGACTTTGGCATTCCGGGCGTACCGCCAATGGGCGGCGGACACCGGTGGGGGCTGGCCGGTTCCGTCTCGGCAAGCCTAAGCCTCAACCTTGCCATGTTCGCCGACATGGGCAGACTAAGGCTGGACTTCGAAAGGGGGCTGGTCTCATACGGCAAGGCAAGGGCGCAGCTTGAGCGGGACGTTCGCAAACTCTACCACAACGCACTGCTGTTGCAGGAACACGTCGCGCTTCTTCACGGAAGCCTGGAAACCGCCGAAAGGCAGGTGCAGATCGCCCAGGCGAATTTCACCGCGGGTCTGGCCTCGGAGCTTACCGTGCTACAGGCGCAGGTCGCAAGGGAAAACATGCGCCCGGTAATCGAACAGGCCGAGGGCGGACTCCAGCTTCTGATGATGCAGTTCGCGATGTTTCTGGGGCTTCCCCCCTACACCGATTTCGAGCTTGCGCCGATACCGACGGTCATGACCTACCTCCCCATGGACACGGCGGAGCTTGTCCGCAGAGCCGCCGCCGGGCAACCGGACGTTCAGGCACTGCGACAGGACATACTCGTGATGAACAGCATCCGCAGGTCGGGAAGGCTCGCCCTGTTCACGCCGACCGTCACCCTCGGCTGGAACGCCGATCCCACCTTCGACGGCGATCCCTGGGAGGACAGTTGGACGGACGGGGATCGGTGGAACCAGCAACAGGGGGCGTTCAGCGTTTCCGTGGGGTTCAGGCTGAACGGGCTTCTGCCCTTCGGCGGCGAGCGTCAGGGGCTTCGCGCCCTTGACGACCAAATCAGGATCGCCAACATCGGACTGGCGCAGATGATCCGGGGGACGGAAATCGAGATCCACAATCTCGTGCGGACGCTGGAGCGGATCAAGCTTAGCATGGAGGCACTGGAGCAGACGGTGACGCTGGCCGAGCGTTCCTTCGACCTTACCGAACAGGCGTACCGCGCCGGCGCGGCGGATTTCTTTCAGGTGCAGAACGCCGAGCTTTCCCTAAGACAGGCGCGGGCGCAACTGAGCGAACAGCAGTTCAACTACCTCAACGGTCTTTTGGATCTCGAATACGCGCTGGGCGTTCCCTTCGGGACGCTTACTTCCGACGGAAGCGGCGACTAGCGGCGGAGGCGAAACATGTCAAAGATTTTTGAGTACATGAAACCCTACACATGGATGATCGTGTGCGCGGCGGTACTGCTCTCCGTGGAGGCGATCTGCGCGCTCGTGCTGCCCGGTTTCATGGCGGACATCGTGAACGACGGCGTGTTGCCCGGGCACGTCCATGTGATATGGCGCAACGGCATATTCATGTTGCTGATAACCCTGCTCAGCGTTTTGGCGGCACTGGTCACCGGCTTCTTCACGGCGAGGACGGCGACCGGCGTTGCCAACGATCTGCGGCAGGCCGTGTTCAAGAAAGTCCTCCATTTCTCGAACGCCGAGGCGAACAAGTTCGCCACCTCGTCGCTCATAACCCGCACCACGAACGACATAACGCAGATACAGTCAACCCTGATCATGGCGATCCGCCAGTTCATCTACGCGCCGCTTATCGGCATAGGCGGAATCATAAGGGCGTTGGACAGAAGCGTGTCGATGGCGTGGATAGTCGCGCTCGCCACCATCGTCATGGTCGGCATAATGGCGATCCTGTTCGTCATCGTGCTGCCAAAGTTCAAGATGGTGCAGACGCTGATCGACCGCCTGAACCTTGTCAGCCGCGAGAACCTGGGCGGCATTCTCGTGGTGCGGGCGTTCAGCACCCAGGGCTTCGAGAAAAAACGTTTCCGGAAAGCCAACAGGAATCTGGCCGAGACCAACCTGTTCGTGGATCAGGCGTTCGCGTTCATGCTCCCCAGCATCAACCTTATCATGAACCTTACCACCGCACTCATCGTCTGGATCGGGGCGCGTCAGGTGTCGGCGTTTCAGGTTGACATAGGCGACATCTTCGCTTTCCTACAGTACGCCATACTTATCGTGTTCGCGTTCCTGATGGTCGCGATGATGTTCGTCATACTGCCACGCGCCGTGGTGTCCGCCGAGCGGATCAAGGAGGTGCTGGAAACCGAGAACAGCGTCCTTTACAAAAACGAAACCCCGCGACCGGCAAAAGGCTTCAGGGGAGAAATCGAGTTCAGGAACGTGACCTTCCGCTACCCGGACTCCACGGAGAACGACGACAACGTTCTTAACGACATCAGCTTCACCGCCAGACCCGGCGGGACGACGGCGATCATCGGCTCCACAGGATCGGGAAAGACGACGCTGCTCAAGCTGCTCCTGCGTTTCTATGACGTGAACGAGGGGGCGATTCTGGTGGACGGAATCGACATCCGGGACATCGGCAAGAAGGAACTCCACGACGGGATCGGCTACGTCCCGCAGAAGGCCCTGCTGTTTTCCGGCAGTATCCGTTCCAACCTTGTCTACGCCGACAAAAGCGCGACCGAGGAAAGGATTCTGGACGCGGCGGAAATCTCGCAGTCCACGGCGTTCATCCAGGGAAAACCGGANGGCTACGAATCCAACGTGGCGCAGGGCGGATCGAACCTGTCCGGAGGCCAGAGGCAGCGGCTTTCCATCGCCCGCGCGTTGGTCAAGAGCGCGCCGATTTACCTGTTCGACGACAGCTTTTCCGCGCTGGACGTAAAAACCGATGCGCTTCTCCGAGCCGCCCTGAAAGAGAAAACGGCAGACAGCGC
>WQRP01000089.1 GCA_009786675.1 Treponema sp.
TTCCTTACAGGATAAGGACTTAGCATTGGAGATAAGGAGATTCGAACTCCTGACCTATGCATTGCGAACGCATCGCTCTACCATCTGAGCTATATCCCCGCAGTAAGTCAATTTAACACCGAAACCGCGCTTTTAGTCAAGCGATCCCGAAATATTTCGACGGGACGGGTTTAGGCGCAACTGGCCAACAAGCCCGCGAGCTTTGCCTCCTCGCCGGGGGAAAGTATGGCGGGAAGGATTGCGGGCTGGAATGGGACTGGCGGGATCAGGAAACCCGCCTCAAGAAACAGGCGGAACATTGCCGACCAGTCTTCCCTAGGTCGCCGTGGTATTAGGTAGGTTCCATGCCGTTGCCACGCCCGGCCGACGTCCACGGCAATGCGTGGAAACCCCGGGTTTGCCCTTGCTGGCGCGGCGGCTATAAGGTCATGGATTCCCCTGGCGGCGACAGTCAACAGCACGGGCGGAAGAAAGTCGCCCGGAGGGAAGGATACCCTGGCGGCTTCCAGGGCAGGCCCGTCGATGGCGAGCGCGCAAAACCCCAGGGGCATGGCGTCCTGTCCGGTTCGCGCCACGCGCCAGCCCTGAATGCCAGGCACGACGGGTACCAGAACCGGGGGGGCGTTTGGGGGAACGGAAAGCGGATCCAGGGGATCAAGGAAAGGCCGCCAGAGCCCGGCGTTTCCAGTGGAGACAAGGTCTTCCAGGCCGGGCGGCGGGGCGGCGTAGAGCCTGATGTCCCTGCCCGGAAAAACACGGGACAGGGCCTTGACGCAGCGATCCCCCAGGAAATGGGGGAAGGGGGCGTACAGGCCTCGGCCTGCGGTGTTTTTAAGTTCGCGAAGCTGTGAGGGGGGAGTATGGCCAAGTATCGCCGCGCCGCCGTTCTGCCACAGATCCACAATCCGCTGCTTCCCCTTGCCCCTGGTGTACAGGCGGAAATCCCTGGCGCGCAGCACCGTGGGCACAAGGCGCAAAAGGGAGAACTCGCCATCGCCGTTGAAGCACTCGATCATACGTCGTCGCCTATTTTTTCGAAAGCCGATCCCTGGTGCTCGCTTAGGAACTGCCGCTCGTCCCCGGTCTCGAACCTGACGCGGACAATCGGCCCGTCGTCGCTGTCGCGTACCTCCAGCACGGAACCGTAGCCGTGGTCGTCATGGAACAGCCTTTGCCCACGCCGCCAGCCGGACAGCGTTTCCGCCTCGGTTTCGGCGGTTCGCTTTTGCCCTGCCCCTTGGGAAATGCGGCCACCGAAACCCCGGGGTGCGTCGCCGACTATACGCATACAGCTTTTGTCGATTTCGTGCAGAAACACCGATGGCTCGACCGGCACCGTCCTGCCGAACATCGGGCGCATGGCGCAGGAGGTCAGGTACAGCTCGTCCATCGCGCGGGTGGCACCCACGTAAAACAAACGGCGTTCCTCCTCCAGTTCCTCGTTCTTCTTGTCTTCCCTGGGAAAGATCCCCTGCTCTAGCCCGGTCATAACCACCCTGCGGAATTCGAGCCCCTTGGTATTGTGAAAGGTTATCAGCGTTACCTTGTTCTCGTCGTCCGGCGCCTGGGGCGGGCTTTCCACGATGGAACGGTCCAGCTCTATCTGCTCCAGGAATTCCAGCAGGCCCTCGATGGTTCCGGCGTACAGGCTTGCCGCGTTGACAAGTTCCTGTAGATTGTTCAGCCGCTGGTTTCCGTCGAGCTCGTCCTGCATCAGGTGGTACTCGACCAGACCCGAGGCCTTGAGCATCTGCGTTACGCAAACAGAAAGCCCCTCGCCGGGCACCAGCTCGCCCTCTTTCCTTGCGGACATTTTTTTCTTTTCCGCCGCGCCGTTTTCGACGCCGGATTCCAGAAGCGACTTTCCGTCCTCGACAACCTTTAAAAAAGCGTCCAGCCCCTTGCCCGCCTTGGACTTTAGCCTTGGCCGGATCTTTTTCGCCGCTTCCAGAAAGTCCCCGGCTCCTTCCGTTGCCGAGTCGACCAGAAGATCCACCGTTACGGCTCCCAGCCCCCGCGAGGGCTTGTTTACAACCCTGCGAAAGGCAACCTCGTCGCGCGGATTTACAAGGAACGACAGCAGGGACAGAGCATCCTTTATTTCCTCGCGCTTGTAGAATTCCAGCGAGCCGACGACGCGGTAGGGAATGCCCCTGCGGCGGAACTCCGTCTCAAAGACCCGCGACTGCGCGTTGGTGCGGTAAAGCACCGCCCAGTCCGACCACTGCAACGCGGAATCCTTTTTGACGGAACTTTCAATAAGCGAGGCGCAGAAGCTGACCTCCTCGTACTGATCCGGCAAAAAGGCAAGCACGGGCTGTTTGCCCTCGCCGCGCTCGGCGCGAAGGGTTTTTCCCAAGCGGCCCTTGTTGTAATCCACCACCGAGGACGCGACCCTTAGAATGGGCGATGTGGATCGGTAGTTGCTTTCCAGCCTGATAATCTCGGCTCCGGGAAACTTGTCGGGAAACTCAAGAATGTTTTTTACCTCGGCGCCGCGAAAACGGTAGATAGACTGGTCGTCGTCGCCGACGACGCAGATGTAGGTGTCCCGGCCGGTAAGCTCCTTGAGCAGCTCGAACTGGGCGATGTTCGCGTCCTGGTACTCATCGACCACTATGACGGAAAAGCGATCCCTTATGCGGCGGGCGACCTCGGGTTCACCGCGGAGTATCTCGACGGGTTTTTTGATAAGATCGCCAAAATCAACGTTGCCGATTTCGGCCAGCCGTTTCTCGTACTCCAAGTACAGCCGGCGGAATTCGCCGGTCCTGTCTATCGCCGCAAGCCCCGGATCCCCCGGGGAAAGAAAGTAGTCCTTGGCGCGGGAAATTTTATGCGCGGCCTGCCTGACCTCGGCCTTCTGCGCGCCTTTCATAATCGTCGACAAAAGGGAAACCATGTCGCCGTCGTCGTAAATCACGAAGCCCGAACCAAGGCCGGCGAGCTCGCCGTTACGGCGCAGGAACCAGGCGCCGAACGAGTGGAAGGTGCGGAGCATCGCGCCGCCCGCCCTTTCGTCGATCTGCCTGGCGCGCTCGGCCATTTCCCGCGCCGCCTTGTTGGTAAACGTAACCGCCAAAATCGAATGCGGCGCGACCCCCCTTTCCCGGATAAGCCAGGCGATCTTCGTGGTTATGACCCTGGTCTTTCCCGAGCCCGCGCCGGCCAGAATCAGAAGCGGGTTCCCCGCGTGCAGCACCGCCCGCCTTTGCCCCGCGTTAAGAAGCCCAAGATACTGAGTGTCCCGAGTCGCGTCCGCGCCGTCGATCATGCCCGGCGCTCTTTTCCGGCCAGGTATTTTCCGACGATGTTCATAAGAACCTCGACGTCGACGGGCTTGGCGATGTGGTCGTTCATGCCCACTTCCCTGCATTTTTCGACGTCGTCGGCGAAGGCGTTCGCCGTCATCGCCACTATCGGAACGGTTCGCGCCCTTGGAAGATCAAGGGCGCGTATTACGCGGGTGGCGATGTAGCCGTTCAGCACGGGCATCTGTATGTCCATAAAGATAAGGTCGTAACGATCGGGGGAATCCATGAACATGTCCACGGCAACCTGCCCGTTTTCGGCACAGTCCACGATCACGCCGGTGTCGTCAAGCAGGCTGATGACAATCTCGCGGTTAATCTCGACGTCCTCGACCAGCAACAGGGTGCGCCCCCGCAGATCAAGCTCCGCCCCGTCCTCCGTGACGCGGGAGTGTTTGACCATGCCAGGATCGCCGACTATAAACGGTATCTGCACCGTAAAGCAGGTTCCCATTCCGAGCGAGCTTTCCACGAAAATATCGCCGCCCATAAGCTCGACAAAATTCTTGCTTATGGGAAGCCCCAGCCCGGTGCCCCCAAAACGATTCGCCACTCCCGAATCGGCCTGGGAAAAGGCGTCGAACATTTTTTTCTGCTGCTCCTCGGCAATGCCGATGCCGCTGTCGCGCACCACAAATTCAATTATCTCCATGTCGTTGCGCCGGCTGACATGCCTCGTGGAAAACCGCACGGTTCCGCCTTCCGGGGTAAACTTGACCGCGTTGGAAAGCAGGTTGATCAAAATCTGGGAAAGGCGCATCTCGTCGCCGACAAGCGCCCCCGGAATGTTCTCGTCAGAATCGATGACAAAATGCAGTTTTTTCTCGGCGGAGCGCACCTCGATTATGTTCCTGATGTTGGTTACCATGTCATCGAAAACAAAGGGCTCGCTGGCCATCTCGAACTTCCCGGCCTCGATCTTGCTTATGTCGAGAATTTCGTTGATAACCTTCATCAACTGCTGCGAGGCGCCCTCGATCTTGGAAAGGCAGTCGCCGATGCGCTCCAAGTCGTCGGAGGAACGGGCGATTGCCGTCATCCCGATGACGGCGTTGAGCGGCGTGCGGATCTCGTGGCTCATGTTGGCAAGAAACTCGCTCTTGATATACGAGGCGGTCATCGCCTCCTCCGAGGCGATTTGCAGTTCCCTGGTTTGCTCGGACACGAGTCTCTCAAGGCGCTTGCCCTCGCGCCGCACGCGGTACATAAGAACCAGGCTTAGCGCTATAACGCAGGACAGCAGCACCAGCGCGCCGATAAGCCAGGGAAGCCGCGCCTCCGCCAGCCTGGCCCGATGGTCGAAAGCCTGGCGTTCCCAGCGGGTGACTATGAAACCGGTATCCACAAAGGCCTGCGCCTGCGAGACAATGGAACGCAGGACGGCCTGGTCCGCGCTGAAGGCGAAATACGAGGCCGAAGGATGGCTTTCGAAAACAAAGTTGACCTTAAAGCCCGGCCGCTCAAGGCAATGGGTAAGCGCCAGCAGCTTCTGCGTGGGCCCCATGACAAAGTCAACCTCGCCCCGGAACAGCCCTTGAAAGGCGTCGCAGTCTTTGGCATACAAAACCGTTCCGGCGTGGCCAGGAAACCATTGGTTGAACATCTCGGCGGACGGGGAACCGACAACCATGCCCACGCTGGAATGCACCACCTGGCCGATTCTTATGGGATCGACGTTTCCATGCGAGATCAGCGCGAAGGAGTCCCGCTGGAAAGGGGCGTCCGCCCATATAAAACGCCCGGCCCTGTCCTGCGTCCGCATCAGTTCGGAAAACATCAGAGCCTGGCCGGTGTCCACCATTTGCTTAAGCTCGATCCAGGGCGTACGGGGGGCGTTCGCCACGGCAAAGTAAAGGCCGGTGTGCTGGCTGATTTCATGCAGTATGTCGAAAACAATACCCTGCCATTTCCCGGTTTTCTCGTCGAAAAACGACACCGGGTAATTGCAGCTTTTGGCTACGATCTTTATAGGATTGTCACGGGTGCCGTGCGTTTCCATGAACTCCCTTTCCGCCGGGCTAAGGCGCGCGTTCAGTTGCCACCTTAGGTAGTCGCGGTATCCCAGCCTGTACATCAATGACAGTTGGTACATCGCGCTCGCGTTCAGGGCTTTTTGCAGAACGGAGATAAAAGGTTCCAGCTCGGGGTTTCGCGTGGAGATGGAAATCGGAATGTAGATCATCGGGAGGAAATAGCTGACTTCCATGTTGCCAAACTCCATGGCCGACATCGCGATGCCCTTGTCAATAAAGGCGTCAACCTCGCCATCGACCACCATCTGGTACGCGGTATCAACGTCGTCAACAAAAACCTTAAGGGAACCCGGGTGCAGGTACGGCGCTACCAAACCGTACACGACGCTTCCCCTTAGAAAAACGTAGCGCATGGGCAACAGAGCCGGCAGGAATTCCCGCCCGGCGACCCTCATGATCGTTATCCGGCGTTCCGTTATGGGGCCCGCCATAAAACTGTCCCCGCGCCGCTCGTCCGTAAAAAGAAGCTCGCCGGTAAAGTCGATGTCCCCGGAATCAAGCCCGGCCAGAAGCTCGTCCCACGGAACTATTTTCACGTTGAACGGGATCCCGAACATATCGCTCAGCCAGTAGGCAAAATACGCGCTGAAACCGCCGGGCGTTCCGTCGTGGCGAATGAAGGCCTCGGCGGAATGCGTCATCGCGTAGACAAAACCGTCCCTTTGCCCCCTGATTCTCTCGATTGCGTCGATTTGTTCCTCTGTTATCCCCACCACGTCGCGGAAGAATACATTTTCGAAACATTCGCCGGGTTCCCGGCCGGCCGTCGCCATGTCGCACCCGGACATTACAAACGCCAGGCTTAGGACAAAGGCGAGGTGTGGCAATATGAAATGGGTTCGGATTATTTGCATTCTGCCTACTTTCTCAGTTTAAAATATAAGGGAAATTGGTCCCTTTGCCAAGGGGTCATTTACGTTTTTCGCGCCGTATTGACAAGGTTCGACGAAAATGCTAGGGTTTGGGCAGGAAGGGCATTGGATGCCCTTATCGGGCAATAGCGCAGTTGGTTAGCGTACAAGTCTGGGGGACTTGGGGTCCCCGGTTCAAATCCGGGTTGCCCGATAGACTGTTTTACAACCCATTCCGGCGGCGTGGGACACCTGGGTTGCACAACTGCCCCGGGCTCCAATACAATAACCACATGAAAATCCGAGTGAAGATGTTCCTTGTCGTCCTGCCGCTGGTCGTCGCGACGCTGGCGCTGGCGCAGGCCGCGTCCTACTTCAACGCGGTGAACGGCGT
>WQRP01000090.1 GCA_009786675.1 Treponema sp.
CTCCCCAATCCCCGCGAAATGCGGTATCATTTCCCCATGGTGAACGTTGCTTTTACCGGGGGAGGAACCGGGGGGCATATCTATCCCGGCTTGGCGGTGGCAGAAAGCCTCCGTGAAAGGCTTGGGGGGCTGGACTGCCGGGTTTTCTGGATCGGATCCAACGGGGGCATGGATCGCGCCATTGTCGAGGGGGCGGGGCTGGAGTTCCTTGGCGTTCCGGCGGGAAAGCTGCGCCGCTACCTTACCCTGAGGACAATCCCGGATGCCTTCCGGGTCGTCGCCGGGTTCTTCGCCGTGCGGCGCATACTTAAAAAGCGGAAAGTACACGTTCTCTTTTCCAAGGGCGGCTTTGTCAGCGTTCCGCCCTGCGCCGCCGCCGCCTCGCTGGGTATTCCGGTGCTGACCCACGAGTCGGACTTCAGCCCCGGCCTTGCCACGCGGCTTAACATTCGCTTCGTCCGCAAGACCGGAGGAAGGGTTTTTACGGCCTACGCGGACACGGCCGGCTTCCTGTCCGGCCTGCCGAAAGACCGGGTAACGGTAAGCGGCAACCCGGTGCGTCGGGCCTTCCGCGCCGCGGATCCCGCCAAGGGCAGGGCTTTTCTTGGCATTGGGGCCGGGGAGCGCGTTTTGCTGGTTCTGGGGGGCAGTCAGGGGGCCCGGGAGGTCAACGGCCTTGTGCGTGCCTGCTTGGGGGATCTTCGCCGCCACTACACCGTGGTGCACCAGTACGGGCCCGGGCAGTCCCCGGATCTCCCCGGGCATTCACCGGACACCCCCGGGCACTCCCCGGCCGAGCCGAAGCACGCACCGGGACACCCCCCGGAGCAACCCGGGGGCTATATTCCCTTTCCCTATATCGGCGGGGAAATGCCCCACGTACTTGCCGCGGCGGAACTGGTCCTGGGGCGCAGCGGGGCGGGCACGGTCTGGGAATGCGCCACGCTGGGCAAACCCATGATCCTGATCCCCCTCAGCGGCTCCGGGACCCGGGGCGATCAGGTGGAAAACGCCCGCTTCTTCGAGCGCGAGGGCGCGGCCCTTGTCCTTACCGGGGACGACCCGTCCACGGCGGCGAGCCCGGAAAACCTTTCCCGCGCGGTTCTTGCCTTGGCCGGGGATCCCGGGCGCAGGGAACGCATGGCCGGGGCGGCTGGCCGGAATTGGAAGCCTTGACGGCGCGGCGATTATAGGCGATTCTGTTAGCGAAATGATTCGCCATATGGACGGCAGGTATGCCGACAATAAGGTAAGATGATGAGTTTTGCCGTTATCGATTTCGTGTTTGCCGGGGTCATTGTCCTTTTCATACTTCGCTGCGCCGTGCGCGGCTTCGTAAGCGAGATAATGTCCCTTGCAGCGCTGGCCTTCGGCCTTCTGTCCGCCATATTTTTCTTTAGGACAGTGGGGCAGTTTGTCCGCGAAAGATTCATGCCCGACGTGTCGGTCTTTCCCGAAGTCATCGCCTTCGTCGCGCTTTTCCTGCTCGTCTTCGTCCTTGCCAGAATAGTGGAGTCGATCCTGAACGGCATTATCCGGGGATTTAACCTTGACGGTCTGGATCGCTTTCTGGGGGTAATCCTTGGCTTTGCCGAGGGAGTCGTCGTCGTCTGCCTGATCCTGTTTCTGATGAACATCCAGCCGTTTTTCGATCCCGACATTCTCCTTGGAAACAGTTTTTTCGCGGACCTGCTTATGCCGTTTATCATAGGGCGCGACTGGGGACTGCCGGTAATAATCGCGCTGACCGAGAACTTTACTGGAGGGATATATCCGTGTTTGAGAACATTATAGCGCAGGCCGCGACGGATCAGCTAAAAGAGGACATTCTCGCCAACAGGCTCGCGCCGAGTATGCTGTTTTTCGGGCCGGCGGCATCGGGAAAGGGCAGCTCGGCTCTGGAGCTTGCCCGGGCGCTTTCCTGCGAGAACACCGGGGGCGGCGTGGCCCTCTGGAGCTGCCCCTGTTCCTCCTGTGTCAGGCATCGCTCGCTTGTCCACCCGGATCTGGCCATGATAGGCCCCCGGGGGTTTGCCGCCGAGATAGCGGCCTCCCGCGCGGCTTTTCTGCGGGACACTTCCTCGCCGGCGGGGCGATCCCTTTTTATCCGCTCGCTGCGGAAGCTTCTGGGGCGGTTTGCCCCGGCGGTGTGGGAACACGAGTCCAAATCGGGCAAGGCCAACCCGCTTTCGCTCCTTCAGTCGCTGGAGGAGGAGCTTGCCGAATTCGAGAAAAGCGTCTCGGACACCGACGCTCCCGCCGGCGTGTCGGAAAAGCTTTCCGCCTCCCTCGCTAAGAACGCCTTCAAACTGGAGGACGACTGCATGAGCGAGGCAATCCCCATAGCGCAGGTAAGAAAGGCCACCTACTGGAGCCGCCTGTCCCCGTCGGGAAACGCAAAACGCTTGTAATCGAGAACGCCGACCGTATGAAGGAAGATGCGCGGAACGCCCTGCTAAAACTGCTGGAGGAGCCGCCGGAATCGCTGTGCATAGTCCTTACGGCCCAGAGGCGGGAGTCGGTAATGCCCACGATTCTTTCGCGTCTGCGCCCCTACCGTTTCAACGCCCGCAGTGCCGACGAGGAAAGGGAAATAATCCGCAGGGTTTTCCGGGATTCCCGGGACATTCCGGAAGGGCCTCCCGGAGAGGGCGGTTCCCTCGCGGCGCGGGAAAGCGCGCTTCCCCACAGTACGCCGGGAATGGTTGGGGCCTATCTGGACTCGTTCACGCCACAGCCTTCGGAAAGGCTTTTGCCTTTGGCGGCTTTTTTTATCGCGGCCGTGACGCGATCTGCCGTAGTCCTTGGCAGGAGTCGCGGCGAAACGGAAATATCGCCGGGGCTTAACACGCTGGGAAGCTACTGCGCCCGAATTGCCGAAAACGCCGGCTTCGAGCGGACCGAGGACGCGGGCCAGACACTGGCGACGCTGATATCCCAGACCGTCGGCTTCGAGGGAAGATCCTATCCCCGTTTCCTTTTCCTGAACCTGCAGCTCGTGTCGGAGGCCCTTGCCCTTTGCGAGTCCGGTGCGGACAGGATTCGGTACCGCGAAATGTGGAAAAAACGAATCGAGGCCGCGCAGACGGCTTTCGTTACCTTCAACCAGAGGCCGGAGCTGAGCCTTGAGTCGCTGTTTTTCCGGCTAAGGGAAGACATGGCCGGATGAGCGGCTTTTACCGGCGGGCGCTGAGCAAGAGCAGCCTTACCGAGGCGCAGTACCGGGAACTTCTTGTTTCCGCCTCGGGCGAAATCTTCCGGCTAAAGGCCGTGCTGGATTCGCTTCCCTCCGGCATTCTGGTCTGCGACGAAAGGCACTCGCTGGTTATCGCCAACAAGGCCGCCCTGCGCCTTCTGCCGCTTAGCCAGACCGAGGGCGGCCTTTTGTGGGATCTGGTTTTGGACGGCGATCTTGCCGGCTTTTTCAGAAAGACACTGCAGAACGGCGACCGCGTTTTGGAACAGGAGGAGGAAGTCGCCGTGCGCGGCCACAACCGTCTGCTTTCGATCAGCGTGCACCCCTTGGTGGACAGGCGGCAGATATCCGGATCGCTGGTCCATGTCGAGGACATAACCGAAAAGCGGGCCAGGGAGGTCAGGCTGCGCCGGGCGGAAAACCTTGCCAGCCTTACGACACTTGCCGCCGGTGTCGCCCACGAGATAAAAAACCCGCTGGGGGCAATCTCGATTCACCTACAGCTTATGCAGAAGGCCATAAACGCCGACAAATCCGCGACGGGAAGCATAAATCTGGGCGGTCGCGGCGGCAAAAGGGACGGACGGACGGAGGCCCTTCTTAACAGGTACTTCGACATCCTTAACGAGGAGGTCGATCGCCTTAACCGCATAGTCGTGGACTTCCTGTTCGCGGTACGGCCGATGACGCTGGAGCTTCGCGAGGGGAACATTAACACGATTGTCCGCGAGCTTTCCGAGTTTGTCGGTGCGGAACTGGAACAGTCCAACATCCGCCTTCTTCTGGAACTTGACGAGGCCGTGCTTCCCGTTCTGCTCGACGAGCGTCACGTCAAGCAGATGCTGTTAAACCTTGTAAGAAACGCGCAGGCCGCGATGCCCGACGGCGGTCTTCTTACGGTCGCCACGATGGGCGCGGACAGCGAGGTGCGCCTTACAGTGTGCGATACCGGCATCGGGATTAGCCACGAGAACATCGGCAAGATTTTCGAGCCGTATTTTACGACGAAGGACACCGGAACCGGGCTGGGGCTGACTATTGTGTATAAAATCGTTCGCGAACATCGTGGCGAGATACTGGTGGATTCCAGGGAGGGGGGGGGGACTATTTTCGAGATCTCCCTGCCCGTATACCGGAAGGAACAGCGTCTTCTTCCGTACAAGACTTCCGCATAGGGGAGGGGGGCATGGCAGACGGAAACCTTGCGTCGATGAAATTCAAAATACTTATCGCCGACGACGAGAAAAACATTCGCGAGGGCCTTGCCGCCTCGCTCGACATGGACGGCTACGACACCGTGTGCGCCGCCGACGGCAACGAGGCCTGGAAGATCTTCGGCAAGGGCGACATAGATCTTGCGATTACCGATCTGCGTATGCCGGGAATCGACGGCGGGGAACTTATGCGCCGTATGCTTGCGGAAACCCCCGGCTTCCCGGTAATCGTTTTGACCGGGCACGGCACGGTGGAAAACGCCGTCAGCGCGATGCGCGAGGGGGCCTGGGATTTTCTTACCAAGCCCGTCAACCTTGGCCGCCTTTCCATGCTGGTAAAACGCGCGCTGGAAAACAGGGAACTTGTCCTTCGACACCGCCAGATGGAGGTCGAGCTTGAGCGCAACCGCCTTTCCCGAAACATGAGCGGCAAGTCCCCGGTAATGCGTAAGGTTCTTGACACTATCGGTCGCGTTGCCCCGACCCGCGCGTCGGTTCTTATAACCGGGGAATCCGGCGTGGGAAAGGAACTTGTCGCCGATGCCGTCCACGAGCTTTCGCCCCGCAGGGACAAGCCCATGGTCAAGGTTCACTGCGCGGCGCTTTCGTCGAACCTTTTGGAGAGCGAGCTTTTCGGCCACGAAAAGGGGGCTTTTACCGGGGCAGTGTCCAGACGGCGGGGCCGCTTCGAGCTTGCCAACGGCGGGACGCTGTTTCTTGACGAGATTGGCGAAATCGACCAGAACCTGCAGATAAAGCTTTTGCGGGTCTTGCAGGAGCGCGAGTTTGAAAGGGTAGGCGGGGAGGAAACCGTCGAGACCGACGTGCGAATCATTGCCGCCACGAACAGGGATCTTAAGGCCGAAATCGAGAAGGGCAGTTTCCGCGAGGATCTGTACTTTCGCCTTAACGTTGTAAGCATAAACGTTCCGCCCCTGCGGGACCGCAAGGACGACATTCCCGTTATGGCGATCGGTTTTCTGAAGGAATTCGCCGCCGACAACGGAAAGGCGGTGGAGGGAATAAACGAGAAGGCGTTTTCCCGTCTTCATGCCTACAACTGGCCCGGCAACATCCGGGAACTGCGTAACTGTATCGAAAGTGCCGTTGTCATGTGCCGGGGTTCCCTTATTACCGAGGACGATCTGCCCCCGGCCCTGCAGTCCGCCGGCGACGAGGACTGGGTGCGGGTTCCCGTAAACATAAGCCTTGACGAGGCGGAAAAGATAATTATCCGGGGTGCGGTTACCTACCACAAGGGCAACAAAAGCCGTGCCGCCGAAACGCTGGGCATAGGGCGCAAGACCCTGCACCGAAAGCTGGACGGAGGCGAAGGCGAGGAATGAAAGTCATTGCATTATCGATCCTTGTTTTNTCATTGATCGGATGTGGTGTAAAAACGAGGGGATCGTCCCAATCCGAGGTTGCGCCGGGCGCGCGAAGGATTTCTGCGACACAGGCATATCGCCTTATGTCGGAGATGGCGGATTTTATCCTTCTTGANGTGCGGTCGGAACAGGAATTCAGGGAGCAGCGTATAGAAGGGGCAATCCTAATTCCAGCCCACGAGATTCGCGACCGTGCGGAAAATTTGCTACCCGACAGGAACCAGGTGATACTGCTTTACTGTCGCACGGGACGGCGAAGCGCGGCGGCGGCCAGTGAGCTTGTTCGCCTGGGATATGTAAATGTCTACGATTTTGGAGGTATTGTGGACTGGCCACACGGTACTGTTAGGGATTATAATTGACGGCATGAAAAACTCTNCCAACCGCATAGCTGAACTTGAAAGCCTTATACTGAAATACCAGAAATCGTATTACGATGGCGAAGCGGAAATCTCCGACGGGGAATTCGACCTGCTGTGGGACGAACTTGAGAGTCTTGCCCCTGACAGCCCCGTCATAAAAAAAGTGGGGGCTGGCTTTGGTGTTGATGGTTTCCCCAAGGCAAAGCACCTAATCCCTATGGGCAGCCAGGAAAAGGCCGCCAACCCCGATGAATTCCGAGCATGGGCCGAAAAAACTGGTCTGCCTAAATTCCTNGTGCAGTACAAGCTAGATGGGGCAAGCCTGGAATTGCAATACGAAAAAGGCAAACTGGCAAAGGCAATTACCCGGGGCGATGGAATCGTCGGCGACGAGATTACCGCCAACGCGAGGCGCATG
>WQRP01000091.1 GCA_009786675.1 Treponema sp.
ATGTTTACCCTGGTTCCGTCCGAAAGCACGGCGCGCACGTCCAGGGAGCAGGATTTCCCCAGGAGCAGGTCCTTGACGTAGATTTTCTTGTCAAGGATCTCTACGGTCTCGATGAGCTTTCTTCCCGAGGGCACAAGGACGGCGTTCAGGAAACCGGTTAGCTGCGGCTCGTCGCCTTTCTCCCCCATTGTCTTGTAGAACAGGAAGTCGTTGAGCGGGTTGAGCCTTCGTAAAGGCTGCGAAGGCTCGGTGTTTTCGTTTGTTTTCATACCCTATTAATGGCGCGGATTCGCGTTTTGCTTGCGGTTCGCTGGGCTGGCATCGCGATCCGCGGCGCGCCCAGGGATCGACCCAGTTGGGGCGAATGCTGACAGCAACCAGGAGGCGCGATCGCTCACGCGCCGGTGTCAGTCACCAAATCCAGACACTTGTCCGGCCCGGTGACCGGCACCGGTTTTGGGAAACCTGGCTAGGCCAGGCTTCGTCGCAACTTTCTTGATTTTGGCTCCCCGGAAACGGTGTTGGGGGTCGGGATGGAGCCATGGGCTCAAGGCCGCTTTTGGGCGTTCCGGCGGGGACACTGCAGGCATTGAATTTCACCCCATAGGCAACCAAATTTCGAACGCCTGTACTTGACGATTTGCCAAAACGATGCTATTATGTAGTTATTAAAAACCCCTGCAGATCGGCATCTAGTATGGGTTTCGCTGGCCACAACCCAGCAATGCGTGTAAAGGATTGCCGTTTTCTACCGATAATCGGTATATACTGGCAAAATACGTGCATGAAAAAGGAGTGACGGCCTAGTTAAGGTGGTTTATGGAAGCGATATATTACGAAAGAAAGCTAGATTTCATGGACGAATCGGTATTCCCGACGGAGTCCTTTTGCGCCCAGCCCGAGAACCCGGACGTGTCTGTTTCGGAGTCCCTGGTCTTTACCCCCATGAGCAATGAAGAAATCATTGATTCCGTGACAAACGAAATGAAGGATACGCTGGTCTGACCAATGAGCCTACAATTTTCAAGCTTCATGATGAAGGATTTTGTATACAAGCAAAATCCCAACGGTTTGTACATTCTTGACGCAAACGGTTGCCTTATTCCCGAAAGCAGAAACGAGGTGGTCGATGTGTTCCTGCAGGTATTGGGCACTATATGCGGCAACATCGTAAAGATAAACAAGGTTCACCCAGGCAGGGTGGAATGCAATGACTATCTGCTCTGCCAGGCATTGTCTCGGTATTCGAGGGATATTTTCGGGGAACTTCGCCTTGAGGCAAAAATCAACCACCTAGGGTTAAGCGAAGTGCAGCGGGAAAACCTGTCAAGATATTCCGATTACGGATTCAAGGTCGATTCCCGCAACCCTTATGTTCACCGGCGGCTTGCAAACCTGTTGTATTGGCTTTCGATACTAAAACCGTTTGCCATTTATCCCAAGGACAACTTGGCGGCAAAGAAGCTGGGTCTTGCCTTTACGTTCCATAACGAGTACATGTGTTATTTGCTGTCCCTCGCCATGCTAAAGCCGTTCAATAAAACGCTTACGATTCACAAGAGCAAGGGTCTGTTTTCCAAATTTTTGTACGATCTGCATTTCAGAAACCTGTCGAGATCATCCCTGGAGTTTTTCCTTATTCCATACGTCGCATAAGCGTTCCGCCTNCCCCGCCGGCCTCATGTTCCGCGAGTTCATTATAAGCATCTGCAGGCGGTTCTCGATGTTGGCAAAGCTAACGTCCGGGTCGTAGTCCAAGGGCAGGATCATTATATCCGGATGTTCCTCCTTGACCTTTTTCATAATCCCACGGCCGCAGACGTGGTTGGGCAGGCAGCCGAAGGGCTGCAGTATCACGAAAGAGCGCACGCCCATCTTCGCGTAATGCAGGATGTCCGCGGCTATCAGAAACGACTCGCCGGACATTATCGAGTGGTGCATTATGTGGTCGCTGTACTTCGCCTTTTCCTGCAGGGTCAGGTCCGGCTCGTAAAGCGGGTGCCGCGACGCGATTTTGTCCGCGGACCTTACCGCCGCGTCCATGAACTTGTTGCCGACCAGCGCGTACAGCTTGTCGTAAAGCCCGTGCCGCACCTTGAACTCCTTAATCTCGGAAACGGTGTGCTGCAAAAACAGATGGCGGTAAATCTCGGACATCCTGGGAAAAATCACCTCCATGCCGTTTTTCTCCAGGTACCTCTCGATTTCCAGGTTGGAGCCTGGGTGAAAGACCAAAAGGTACTCGCCCTGGATCGCCACCGGTTCCCTAAGCCTGGATCTGTCGTAGCGGACCCTGCACAGGTCGGCGACGGCCTTTTTAAAGGGCCCCATCGATCCGGGGATTCCGCCTTTCGCTATGCCGTCGGCGATTTCGACGAACGCGTTTTCGACGACCCTGTCGGTCTCGCCCTTTTCCAGCTCGTAGGGGCGAATCTTGCGGCGCAGGAATTCGAGCGCGTCAGTCTGGATCAGCCCCCACACGCCCTTCGCGTAGGTAAGCGCGCTGAAATTCACGCCGGGGTGGGCGTTCTTAGCGTCGATCTGGTCCGTGGTTATAATCGGCACCTGCGGAAAGCCGGCCTCGTCCAGCGCCTTCCGGGCAAGCGGCAGGTAGTTGGCCAGGCGGCAGTCGCACAGCACCTTGGCCGTCCCGACGATAACCTTGTCCGGATCGTACTTCCCGCTTTTCAGGGCAAGAATCGCCTCGCCGATCACGATCTGCGCGGGAAGGCACATGTCGTTGTGCACGTACCTTTTCCCCATCGCTATCGCCTCGGCGCCGCCCAGGGGCAGGGGCTCGGCGCGGTGCCCGTCGTTGGCCAGGCTTCCGCTAAGAATCAGGCAGAAGGCGCGGCTGGCGTTCGGCACCAGCAGCGTCTTTCCGCGGTCCTTCTTCGTGCACTTAACCGGGTAGGGATCCCCCATCGGCCTTACCCGGTGCTTTTCGGCCTTCCGGCGTATCGCCACCGTTTCCAGGAAGGACCGCACCCTAATGCGAAGCGGGCCGGAGACCTCGCTTTCGTCCACCTTTAGGATTAGCGGCGACTTGCCGGAGATCTCGTCCATTATGCGGACAATCTCGTCGGCGTACAGCGCGTCGTGCCCGCAGCCGAAACTGAAAATATCGACGTACTCCAGCGCCGGATGCCCGGCGGCGAATATCGCCCCGGAAAGCAGGCGCGCGTGGTTGTTGTTGGTGATCTCGATTCGCGACTTGTCCAGCGGCACCTTTCCCAGGCCGGCCAGCGAATCCAGCGTCAGCACCGGAATGCCCATGCCGGTAAAATACCGCGAAAGGTTATGGTTGACGTGCTCGTCGTACTGGTAATGCCGTCCCGCGACGACCACCGCGAACCCGCCCTTTTCCTCGACCTCCCTTATAATCCTGTCGCCGTTCTCGGTCATGGCGCGCCGGAAATCCTCCTGCGCCCTTTCCCCCTGCCTGATCGCGGCAAGCGTGGTTTTTTTGGGAATGCCGAACGTTTCCCGCATCCAGCGGCAAAGCTGGAAGTCCAGGTCCTTTTTCGAGAACCAGTGGCAAATCGGGCTGTCGAACGGAATGCCGTGCTTTTCCTCCGGGTTGTCGGAGCACCTGATGGACAGCGGGTAGCCCTTTAGGACCGGGCAGGTAAAGGTACTGCCGCGCTCCGGGTTGTCCGGCGGCAGCCTGTTGATCTGCGGAAAGAAAATCCGGTCGACCTTGCTTTCAATCAGGTCCTGGATGTGCCCGTGGGCGAGCTTTGCGGGAAAGCAGACCGTGTCGGACGCCACGTACTGAAGGCCCTTCTCGTACAGTTGCCTGGAGCTTTTCCGCGAAACCCTGGTCTTGAACCCAAGGGCCGCCCAGAAGGTCTTCCAGAAAGGCATGTTGCGCCAAAAGTCGAGCACCCGGGGAATCCCCACGGTAACGCCGTTCTCCGGAAGCAGCCTGGAAAAGGGATAGTCCTGGAAAAGCAGATCCTCGCGGATTTTCATCATGTCCGGGACGGCGTTCATGATCCGGGTAATCTTGCCGGCCTCCTCCCGCACCGCGGGATCCGACGGATCCCCGACAATCTCCCCGCGCTCGCACCTGTTGCCGGTAACCCAGGTTACCTCCGGCGCCGGGGTCGAGAAGCGCACCAGCGTGCGGTTGCAGCTGTTGGCGCAGAAGGGGCAAATCAGGTTGGCCTCCTGCGTGTAGTCGAAACCCTTGAGCGCCTCGAAACCGATAAAGCGCGAGCGGTCGGCCGGGCCGTGCGGCGACGTGTAGCCGTTCTCGGCGATCTCCCGCTTGGTCAGAAGCGCGATGCCGATGGCACCCATCTCCCCGGGGTACGGGGCGCGGACGACGTTTTTGCCAAGGTACTGCTCCAGGGCGCGAAGCACGGCGTCGTTCTTGACGGTGCCGCCCTGCGCCACGATCTTGTCGCCCAACTGCGCCGGGTTGGAAATGCGCACGACCTTGGTAAAGACGTTTTCGACGATCGAGCGGCACAGCCCCGCCATTATGTCGTCGGCCTGCTTGCCGTTCTTCTGCTCGGTGATAATCGTGCTGTTCATGAAGACCGTGCATCGGCTGCCCAGCCTGGCCGGGTTTTTCGCGCCGAAGGCCGCCTCGGCGATTTTTTCTACCGGGATGTTCAGAGTCTCCGCGAAGGCCTCCAGAAAGGAGCCGCAGCCGGAGGAACATGCCTCGTTCACCGTGATGTTCGTGACGACGCCGTTCGATATGTTGATCGCCTTCATGTCCTGGCCGCCGATGTCCAGGATAAAGCTGACGCCGGAGATGTACTTCTGCGCCGCGGCGACGTGCGCCACGGTTTCCACCGTGTGGAAATCCGCGCCCAGGGCCTTGTCGAACAAAAGCTCCCCGTAGCCGGTGGTTCCCAGGGCGATAACCTCCAGGTTGATTCCCGCGGCCAGGTACTTGGCGTGCATGTCCAGCAGGGCCTTTTTGATCACCTTTAGCGGCTCGCCCTTGTTGGGGCTGTAAAAACCGTCAACGACGTTTTCGTCCTCGTCCACCAGCACGAACTTGGTGGAGGTCGATCCCGCGTCGATGCCCAGGTACACCCTAAGCGTGTCCCCGCTTTTTAGGCCGGACGGCACCGCGTCGCGGTTGATTGCCTGCATTTTGTGCCGGGCGGCAAATTCCTTGCGCTCGGTTTTCGAGTCGAAGAATTTCTGGCTTTGAAGCCCCGAATTGCCGGCCACGATCTCCCGGTACATCGAAAGCGAGGTCAGCGCGGCCTGGGGGCTGAAGTTCCTGTCGTAATCCTGGAACATCTCGTTTACCGAAAGCGCCGCGCCGTAGGCGATGAACAGCTCGGCCTGGGGCGGCACGATGATGTCCGAGTCCGCCAGACCCAGCCTTTCGGCGAAGACCCTGATCAGCGTGGGGTTGAATGTCAGCGGCCCGCCCTCGAAGACGACCGGCGGACGAATCTCCAGCCCCTGGGCCAGCCCGCCGATTGTCTGCTTGGCGATCGCGTGGAAGGTCGAAAGGGCTATGTCCTCCAAAAGCCCGCCCTGGTTCAGAAGCGGCTGGATGTCCGTCTTGGCGAAAACCCCGCAGCGGCCGGATATGTCGTAGACCTGGGTTCCCCGGGCCGCGAGCGCGTCGAAATCCTCGACCGGGGTGCGAAGCAGGGAGGCAACCTCGTCGATGAACGCTCCCGTCCCGCCGGCGCAGCTCCCGTTCATGCGCATGTCCCCGGCCATAAGGCGATCCGTCGCCTTGTCGCGGTGGAAGAATACAATCTTCGCGTCCTGGCCGCCCAGCTCCACCGCCACGCTTGCGTGCGGGTAAAAGGTCCTTACCGCGACGGAGTTGGCGACGACCTCCTGGATATACGGCGCGTGGATCAGCTCCGCGATCGCCCTGCCCCCGGATCCGCAGCAGGCGACCCTGTACTGCTCGTTAGGGAACCGCGCGAAAATCTCCGAAAGAAAATCGCGGGTCATCTCGCTCTGGCAGGCGTTGTGCCGCGCGTACCTGTGAAAAAGAACTTCCTTGGCGTCGTGCCGGATCGCCACGGCCTTGACGGTCGTGGAACCAACGTCTATCCCTATGTGAAGCAAGGCTTTCCCCCCTGTCAGAATCCCTTTATTTTTTTGCCGAAAAGCATGTTCTGGTAGCAACGCAGGCAACCGGGGAACATGCCGCCCTCGCAGGCGTTAATCGTCTTCCGAAATTTGTTCGCGCGATCTCCGTTGAAAATATCCGTAAAGGACTGCTTCGTGACGTTCCCCAAAATGTAGTCGGGGTAGTCGGCGCAGAAATGCACGTCGCCGTTGTAGTTGACGTTTACCTGGCACCATGGAACTATGCATCGGTTCCGCACCGGCGTTTCCAGATCGCTATAGTAGGTGTTTACCTTGTCCGGGTTCAGCGCGGGCGCGGCCAGCGTCAGGTAGCCGTAGTTCTTGCTCTGGATCTCATTCAAAATCCCATGGAACTTGTGCCCGTCTATGCCCAGGTTGTAGCCGGTGTTGTAGCCCGCCAGGCAGTCAATGTCGGTGTCCAGTTTTTCCCGCATAAAA
>WQRP01000092.1 GCA_009786675.1 Treponema sp.
CGTTCCCGGGGGAGGCTCCGCCAGTTCTACAACGAGGGTTCCCGCGGACAAGCCTGTCGCCGCATTCCAGCCTTCTGCCGCCGCGACATCAAACGTTACCGNAAAGGTTCCCGTCGTCTGCGGAATCTCCGTGCTGCCGTTATACCGAACGTTGACCACCGCACCNGGCGACGCGCCCGGGTTCGGCGTTATGGTAACCGCCGTAACGNTCCCGGCGATCTGGGCCAGGTTGCCGAAGGCGTAATGGCCGGCAACNGGCGTTCGGTTTCCGTTGCCATTTACGTTGTTGTTGTCGCCAGCCGGGTTATTGCACCCGACCGCCGAGATAGCGGCCACCGCAACCGCCGCGACGATCAGCTTGAGCCTGTTCTTCCTCGTCATAAAAAACCCCTTTTTCGACTAGCCGCCTTACTTTCCTTGCGGCGGGTAACCGAAAGATTACGTTTCGCCCCGCAAGGCAAATTCCGGCAACGCCGGAATATATACACGCCAACCGGCGTTGTATTCAAAAATGGGAAGCGACTTCCTGGCCGCTGGCATGAAACACGCTGGCCTCTGGCGAAGGTAGGGCAGAACCGGGACAAATTTTTTTCGGGAGATTAAGGTGCGTATACTAGTGTGTGTGTGTGTGTGTGTGTGTGTGTGTGTGTGTGTGTGTGTGTGTGTGTGTGTTACCGGAAACGGCGGAAATTGTCAAGGGGGTAGTCTGGGGAATTTGCCGCCGCGCTTCGATTGCCACTTGCATGGCTACGATAATGCCACGGGTCGCGAAAAATGTAAAGCCGTGTTTTTGGTGGAAACCCGCCGCGCCAATGTGCTACGATGGCTAAATCACCGATGGTCACGATTTACAAGCTCGAGAAACTGCCCCGCAACCAGCGCCTGCGAAAAGTCGCCTCGGTTTTCGCGGCGGCGGAAAGACGCCTTTGTTCCGGCGCGGGCGCCTCCGCCGGGGATCTGCGCTACTTTTCCGGTATTGCCGAGTTCCTTTCCCGCGATCCCCTGTTCGCGCAACCGGCCAGGGACGCCTTCGCCGCCGCCTCGGGGGTTTTCGCCCGGGCGGCGATCCCCGGGGAAACCTGCGGGGACGCCAGGCGATCCCTTAACGAGGCCAGGCACATCCTGCTGGCCGAAACGGGCCGGAGCCAGGCGGACTGGGATTTCTTTGACGGGGACGGACGCCTGGATCCGGCTCGGCGGCGCGTGTTTCCGGGGATGCGCGTTTACCTGGACGACGTCCGCTCGCCGTTCAACGTGGGGGCGATGTTCCGCAGCGCGGAAAGCTTCGGCGCGGAAAGGATTTTCGTCTCGCGGTTCTGCGCCGACCCTGGCCACGCGCGCGCCCAAAGGACCGCGATGGGCTGCGTTGACGTGCTGCCCTGGGAACGCGGGGATCCTTTTGCCGACCGGGGGGAGGCGGTTTTCGCGCTGGAAACCGGCGGAACCCCGCTGGCGGAATTCGCCTTTCCCAGGCGGGGGCTGTTAATAGTAGGTTCCGAGGAGCTTGGCGTCAGTCCCCGGGCTCTTGCCGTGGCGGACGCCTCCCTGGGCAGGGTCTCGATTCCCTGCTACGGCGCCAAGGGGTCGCTTAACGTTTCCGTGGCGTTTGGGATCGCGATGCAGGCCTGGGCGGCCCGCCTGGTGGAGCAGCCTATTTAATCGCGTAGTTGTCGAAGTACCCCTGGATCAGGACAATCGGGGTGCCCTTGTCGCCGGATCCGCTTACCAGGTCGCAAAGGCTGCCGAGCAGGTCGGTCAGTTGCCTGGGCGTGGTTCCCTCGGACTCCATCTTGCCCATCTGGTCGCGCCCGGCCTTCGCGCTTATCGCCTGTTCGATAGCCCGGCGCGCCTCGTCCTTGGAAAGGCTGGCGAAGTCGTTGTCGGCAAGGTACTTCAGCTTTAGCTCGTTGGGCGTTCCCGCCAGGCCGGATGTAAAGGCCGGGGCGATGACCGGATCGGCCAGCTCCCATATGCCGCCGACCGGATCCTTGAACCCGCCGTCGCCGTACACCAGAACCTCCATCGTCTTGCCGGTAAGATCCCGGAGCGCGGCCTGCATCTTTTTGACAAAGTCGTCGCAGTTCCTAGGGAACAGCTTGACCCGCTCCTCCGACGCCTTGTTCGAGCCCAGCAGCCCGTAAAGCTCGTTGTAGCCGCTGCCGTTGACGGGCGCGGTCAGGATCTCGTCAATCCCGAAGACCTTCTTCGCCCCGGCGGCGTGCAGCGCGCGTTTCGTCCTGGCCCTTGTGTGGATATCGGCGGCGATGGCCTGGTCGGCGTACTCGACGATGCGCTTCGGGTCGGAGCAAAGGATTATGTCTATGTTGCCGCCGAGCGATTTGTAGTAGGCGACGTAGTCGATGCCGGTAAACCGGTGCCTGGTGTCGTTCCCGAAAAGGCGGCGGTAGTCGGGCTCGCTAAGGCAGTCCGAGTACGGGTTGAGCCGCTTGTCGTCCACGTCCTCCCAGGTTACCAGTTGGTTGCCGACCTCGTCGGCCGGGTAGCTAAGCTGGACGGTGACCTTTTCGACGCCGCGGGCGATGGCCTTAAGCAGCATGGCGAAACGGTTCCTGCTTAGGATGGGAAACACGACGCCGACGTGGCCGCCGGCGAACTTGGCCCGCACGTCGGCGGCAATCTGGTCGACCGAGGCGTAGTTCCCCTGCGATCGCGCCACGACCGCCTCGGTAATCCCGACGATGTCGCCGTCGTTTACCCGGATGTTCTCGTTCTCTATCGCGTCCTTTAGGGACTCGCAGACGACGGCTACCAGATCGTCCGACTCGCGGATAATCGGCGTCCGCAAGCCCAACGCCCGTGTTCCAATCACTCTCATGCCCCAGTCTAGCACATGGGGAAGGGAATGAATAGGAGCCGCCGCGATCCAAATGTTGCCTTTCCCGCCGGCGTTTGTTTATTACAATGGTGGCCGGCTGGTGCCGGATTAAGAGTTGGGGCGGCTGTTTTATTAACCGCGGGCGTGCTCCTGTCGCCAACAGGGAGTTTACCAAGATTTTACCTTTGGTTTAACTGATGTTTAGTACTCCGCCTTAACTTCAAACTGCGGTATTTTTGCGCCGCGCGGGATCCTTTTCGGGACGCCATGGCTTTGTTGGAGGTTACCTATGTATCTGACCAGGGGTGTTTGGAGATTTGTAGCATGAGTTTTTTCCCGGGCGGCGGCGGAAGCGCTAGACGCCTCAAGGCTCTTTTGGTGGCGGGGCTTGTCATGTGCGGCCCCCTGTTTGCCCAGGCGGAGGGTTCCCTGCGCATTAGCCCGGACGAGGCCGTCGATCTGGCGATAAGGAACAACCTTGGCCTGGAATCGGCGCGGATAAGCACCGCCACGGCAAGGCGGGCCGCGAACCTTTCCTGGAACCAGTTTCTCCCCGAGATGATGGCGTCCGGATCCCTGCTGCGGCTGAACACGGCTCCTGCGGGAATGGGCGATCTTGTTGGCGGCATAATGGGTGGCATGGGGGTGCCTCCGGCAATGTGGCCAGATATGCCCTCGCCTCCCCAGTGGCTGCTGGCCGGTTCCTTCTCCGCGACGCTCAACTTCAGCTTCGCCATGATAGAGGAAATGAACAGGCTAAGGATCGACCACGAGAGGGGGCTTGTTTCCTACGCCAGGGCAAGGGCCCAGCTTGAGCGGGATGTCCGCAAGGCCTACCACAACATACTTCTGCTGCAGGAGAACATCGCCCTGCTGCACGGCAGCCTGGAAAACGCCGACAGGCAGGTGCAGATTGCCCAGGCGAATTTCAACGCCGGCCTGGCTCCGGAGCTTACCCTGCTGCAGGCGCAGGTGGGCAGGGAAAACCTTAGGCCGGTGATCGACCAGGCCGAGGGCGGGCTCAGGCTTCTGATGATGCAGTTTTCCATGTTCCTGGGGCTGCCCCACGATACCGCGTTCGAGCTTGTCCCGGTCGAGACCGCCCTGGCCCCGATTACCTTTGACACGGCGCAGTTGATCGGCAGGGCCGCCGCCGACAACCTGGACATTCTGGAGCTTAGGCAGACCATTCTTTTAATGGAAAGCGGCAGGACCGCGATGCGGCTTGGGCTGTTCACGCCGTTCCTTTCCCTGGGCTGGAACGCCGACCCGACCTTTACCGGGCTCTGGGACGAAAGCCTGACCGACAGGGATTTCTGGGGCCAGCAGTCCGGGGCCTTCAGGTTTACCGTTGGCTTCCGGCTGAACGGTTTTCTTCCCTTTAGTGCGGAACGCCAGGGCCTTCGCGCGTTGGAGGACCAAATCAGGGGCGTCAACATCGGCCTGGCGCAGATGGTCCGGGGGACCGAGATTCAAATCCACAACCTGGTGCTTACCCTGGAAAGGATAAAGCTGACCATGGAGGCTCTGGAGCAGACGGTTGCCCTGGCGGAGCGGTCCTTCGCCCTTGCCGAGCAGGCCTATGGCGCGGGGCTGATCGACCTGTTCCAGGTGCAAAACGCGGAAATGTCGCTCAGGCAGGCGCGCGTGCAGTTGCACGAACAGCAGTTCAACTACCTCAACAGTCTTATCGACCTTGAGTATGCATTGGGGGTTCCCTTCGGAAGCCTGACTTCCCCGGTGAACCTAAACTAGAAAGGAGTATGTTTATGAAGGCTAAAGTGTTGTTCCCGCTTTTGGCGGTGTCGCTGGCGGGTTTTTTCTTTTCCTCCTGCAACGAGGAAGGGGAGGGGATTGGAAGGCTCCTGGGGGGCGGGGAAACCGAGGCCATTGTCCCGGTTTTCGCGGTCAATACGATCGCGGCGGCGCAGGGTCCGATCCAGGACTTTATCGGTCTTTCCGGGGACGTTATCGCCAGTTCCGTGGTTGACGCGGTTCCCGAGGCCGCCGGCAGGGTGGAACAGGTGTTTGTCACGATAGGGCAGCGGGTGTACAGGGGGCAGACCATCGCGACGGTGGATCCCTCCCGCCCGGGCATGACCTTCCAGCTTAACACCGTGACCGCGCCGGTCACCGGGACTATCGTGATGCTTCCGGTCCAGGTCGGCATGACAATCGGCCCGGGGATGCCGGTCGCCCGGGTCGCCAGCGGCAACACCCTGGAAATCCGGCTTTTCGTGGCGGAACGCTTTATCTCGCGGATGGCGCTGGGCCTTCCGGCCGAGATTACCCTGGCCGCCTGGCCGGGCGAGGTTTTCCAGGGCCGGATCTACGAGCTTTCCCCGACCATCGATCCGATTTCCAGGACCATGGAAGTCCGGGTAAGGGTGAACCAGCCCGGCGACAGGCTTAGGGCGGGGATGTTCGCCAACGTCCGGCTTATAACCGAGCGCAAGGAAAACGTCGTCAAGATCCCGGCCTCGGCCATGATTACCCGGTTCGGGAACCAGTACGTTTACGTCGTCGAGCAGGATCCGGAAGACCCGGAGCACAACGTGGCGCGAAGGCGCAACATTACCCCGGGGATCCTTGTGGACGGGATGCTGGAAGTCCAAAGCGGGCTTGAGCCGCAGGAGGAGGTCGTCGCCCGGGGACAGACCCTGCTGGAGGACGGCGTAAGGGTGAACGTTATCGAGCGGCTTACGCCGATTGGCGGTTAGCATGGTCAAAACAGTAGTCTCGCGGCCGACCACGGTTTTTATTGTCTTCGCCCTGCTTATTGGGCTGGGCGTCTTCTCGATGGCGAATCTTGCGGTGGATCTCTACCCGGAGATCGAGCCGCCGTTTCTTGTCGTCGCCACCGTNTACCCGGGGGCGGGGCCCGAGGAAATCGAGCGGACCGTGACCCGAACCCTGGAGGCGGCGCTGTCNGGCACCTCGAACCTGGAAACCATGACCTCGCAGTCGGCGATAGGCGTAAGCATAATCTTCATGGAATTTACCTACGGGGTTAACCTGTCCGACACCTCGCTTTCCGTCCGGGACGTGCTGGACCGGGTAAGGCGCTTCCTGCCCACCGGCGCGGAAACCCCGATGCTCTTCCAGTTCGATCCGGCGATGATCCCGATTATGGGTCTTATGGTAACGGGAAACCGGAGCCCCGAGGAGCTGCGCGAAATCGCCGACAACACCATCGTTCCCCGGATAGAGCAGACCCCGGGCATCGCGACCGCGTCGATAAGCGGCGGCAGGGAGCGAATCATCCGCGTGGAGATCCCGCAGAACAGGCTGGAGGCCTATGGTCTTACCGTCACGGAAATCCAGCAAATGGTTTTTATACAAAACATGCAGACCAACGTCGGGACCATAACCGAGGGCGGCCTGTCCTACATCCTTACCACGATGGGCGAATTCGTGTCGCTGGACGAGCTTAGGAACACGGTCATTTCCTTTCGGGGGGGGGGGATTGTCGGGCACCAGTTCGAGCCGCCGCGCCGGGGGTTCCTGCGCGACATCGCCGACGTGTTTGAATGCTACCGTGACGAGACCAACGTGGTTTTGGTGAACGGCCAGCCGGCCGTGCTGCTTAGCGTGCAGAGGCAGGGCGGCGCGAACTCCGTTCAGGCGGCCGCCGAGCTTCGCAACAGGCTCGAAAGAATCGAAAGGGAACTGCC
>WQRP01000093.1 GCA_009786675.1 Treponema sp.
ACCGTGGAGCCGGAAAGGTTCGCGATTACCGCCGGGCCAAGTTCCCGCATGTAAGGCAGTTCCTTCTCTATAAAGGCGGGAATCCCGGGGTTTTCTAGGCCAATCGAGTTTAAAAGCCCGGCCGGGGTTTCCCAGACGCGAATCCCGGGGTTTCCCGGCCGGGGATTCAGGGTAAGCCCCTTGGTGCAGATGCCCCCCAGACGGGACACGTCGATAATCCCGGCGTATTCCCGGCCGTAGCCGAAAGTCCCGGAGGCGGCGATAACCGGGTTCCTTAGGCGCACCCCGGCGATCGTGACTGAAAGAGCCGGGGAGTCCCCGGTTGGGGACTCCCCGGTCAGGTGCTTCCCGGTCGGAAAGCCCAAAATCGGATTGCCCGCTGGTTTATCCATCAAAGGTTATCTCCCTTGCGTCGAAAACGGGCCCGTCGGCGCAGCACCGGCGGTTTCCGTTTACGGTTTTAACCGTGCAGCCAAGGCAGGCCCCGACACCACAGGCCATACGCCGCTCCAGACTGACGAAACAGGGCACCCCGGCGGCGGCGCATTTTTCCGCGACCACCTTCATCATGGGCTCCGGGCCGCAGGCGCATACAGCCGCGTAGTTCCCCGGTTCCAGAAAATCCGGGATAAGCCCCTTGTGCCCAAGCCGGCCGTCCTGACTCGCCTCGATAACGTTTTCGGCCTCGCAATAGGCCGCCCCCAAAAGCGCGTACCGTTCCTCGTCGCTTCGGGGGCCGGCTCTGAACCCGGCGTAAAAGTCGAAGCCGTGCCCGGATGACTCGTGCAAAAGGGCGACAAGAGGGGCCAGCCCTATGCCGCCGCCGATCAAGGCCACCGGCTTGTCGCCCGGCACCGGCAGAAAATCCGTCCAGGCGTTTCCAAGGGGGCCAACCAGCTCCGCCTCCTCGCCGAGGCGCATTTCGGCAAGCTCCCGCGTTCCCCCACCCCGCCGCGCAATCAGAAAGGTAAGGGTGTTGGATTCCAGAAACTTCCCCGTCAGGTATTTTTGGTACGGGGATTTTTTGCCCCGCACCTTTTTGCGGATATATTCCTTGTTCTCGATTGCCGGTTGCCAGATTGACAGACTGATCGGCCTGCCCAGAAAAAACCCGCCCCGTTTGGGCTTAACCATGAAAAACTGTCCCGCCTTGGGCGGCAAACCGTTCCATACAAAATCAAGGCGAAAGATTTCCTTGCCAATATTGTTATTTACAAGCAACTCGCAATTCGCGTGGTTCATTTCTTCCCCGCCGGTGCCGCGGATCGGATAGCGTCGCGCATCTGGACAACCGCCCTTCGCGCCGCCTCCGCCGCAAACCCAAGGGTCGCCTCCGCTTCGCTCCCGCCGGAGGCTTTAAGCTCGGCGTTCCAGGCCTTGAGTATCGATCGCGAGGCATTTACCACGCCGCCGTTTCCATCCCGCAACAGCAGGGCCGCATCGTCCGCCGCGCCGCCCTGCGCGCCGTAACCGGGGATCAGGAAAAAAAGGTTGGAATACTTTTTGCGAATTTCCGCGGCCTCGTCCCGCTCGGTGCAGCCGACAACCGCGCCAAACATGCCGTAACCATTGACACCCAAATTCGCGGCGGCAAGCCCGGCAAGCCTGTCCCCCACCGCATGGTACAGGCGTTTCTTTTCGTCACCCGGCGTTTGAACCTCAAGATACTCAAAATCGCGCATCCCCTTGTTGCTCGTCCGCATCAGCACGAAAGCGCCCTTGCCTTTGTCCCTTGCCGCCTCAAGCCAGGGCTCGATCGAATCCATGCCCATGTAGGGCGAAAGCGTCACAAAGTCCGCCTCAAAGTCCCCGGAAAAATGCCCCTTCGCGTATCGCAAGGCGGTGTCGGCAATGTCGCCGCGCTTAACGTCGGCAATTGCCAGCCCGCCCTTTTCGCGGATATACCTTAGCGTTTGCGAATAGGCCGAAAGCCCNGCCAGACCCATTTCCTCGTAATAGGCAATCTGCACCTTGTAGCAGGCCGCAACGTCCACGGTGGAATCGACAAGCGCCCTGTTGAAAGCAAGAACGGCCTCCGCGTCCGTGGCACCCCTCCCCCGGGGGGGGACGTACTCGACCGACGTGTCAAGACCAACGCACACATGCCCTTTCGCCGCGACCGACTCGAAAAGCCTGTCAATATTGTTCATTACCGCCTCCCTGAAAAACAATTCGTCCAGCGTTTATCGTCATAAGAATTTTTCCCCGCAGTTCCCGTCCGTCAAACGGAGTGCAGCTTCCCCGCGATTTAAATCTAGCCGCGTCAACCTTCCACAAAGCCCCCGTGTCCGCTATGACAAGATCCGCCCGCAGGCCTTCCGCAATGCGTCCCCTGTCCGGCAAACCCAAAATCCGCGCCGGATTCGCGCCGGTCAGCGCCGAAAGCCGCCGCAGATCCCCCCCCCCCGCAAGATTCGCCAAGCAAACCGCGAAGGCCGTCTCCAGACCGACAAAGCCCGGCGCGCCGGCCGCCTTGTCCGCTGGGGAATGCGGCGCGTGATCCGTGGCGATGGCATCGATAGTCCCGTCCAGAACCGCCGCCACAACCGCCCGGCGATCGGCCTCGGTCGCAAGCGGAGGGTTCACCCTGCCGAAGCTCCCGCTCCCCATTCGCCCGGCATCATCCACCGTCGCACCAATATGGTGGGGCGTTGCCTCGCAGGTAAACGCAAAATCTTCGCCATTAGATATATTTTCTTTCGCCCTGCGAATAATATTCACCGTTTCCCCGGTCGAAACGTGGGCAACGTGAATGTGGCAGCCCGCTTTTCTGCCAAGCCCGATGGCTCGCGAAACCGCCGCGCCCTCCTCGCCGCCATAGTCGCAGTGGCAGGAAACGGGAAGCCCCAGCCGCCTTGCCTCCCCCATCGCCGCCAGAAACAGGGCATCGTCGGCAAGGTCCTTTCCGTCCTCGGAAAGCATCAGGGGAAGCCCGGGCGTTTTGCCGGCGGCGTTTTGCAGTTCCGTAATTCCGGAAAGCTCGACACCCTGCATGTTTTTTGTCAGCGACATAACCGGGTAAAGATCGACAAGAGCCAGGGCATCGCTGCGGGATTTAAGCGAAAGAACCTTTTCCAAAGTGTCTATCGCCGGGCTTGTGTTTGCCATGCAGACCACCGTGGTAAAACCGCCGGCGACCGAGGCAAGCGCGGCGGACTCCAGCGTTTCCTTTTCGGGAAAACCGGGCTCGCGAAAATGCGCGTGCAGGTCTATAAACGCCGGCATTAAAACGGCGGTTTCCGGGAAAGCCCCGCCGTCGATTACGAGCGACGCGCCGGGGATCCCGCCGTGCCCGGTTAAGACCCCGGTTATGCGGCCGTTCTCGACAACAAGCGAACCAAAAAAATCACCCGCAAAATCGACAATCCTGAAATCCCTAAAGACAATTTTTTCCGGGTGCATATCAACTGTCCCTAAAGTCCCCCGCCGTCCTTATGTCGTCGCAGTATTCGCAGCGGTAGGTCTGCAAACCGGTGTCCTCAAGATGGAAAACATGGGCGACGTATTTTTCCGTCGAGGTAATGCAACGGGGATTCTTGCAGACAAGAATGTTTTCCACCCTGACGGGAAGCTTCAGCTTGATTTTCTCGACTATGGTCTGGCTTTTAATGATGTTAACCGTAATGTTGGGGTCGATTAGCCCCAGTGCCGTAAAATCGACGCTAATGTCGTTGGCGATTTTTATGATGTCCTTCTTGCCCATTATCTCCGAGTGGGCGTTTATGACAAGGGCGACGGTGTACTGGGCCTTGTCCAGCCTTAGCCAGTTGAAAATGCGGACACCCTGCCCCGCCCTTATGTGGTCGATGACAATCCCGTCGTTGATTTTGTTTACCAGTTTAACCTCAAGCTTGTAGTCGCCGCTCATTCAGACAACCCCCAGTATCGATGCNAGCAGGGCCATTCGCGCGTACATCCCGTACCTTGCCTGNTCGAAATAAGCCGCCCTCGGGTCGGCNTCCACCTCCACGGCAATCTCGTTTACGCGNGGCAGCGGGTGCAGAACCACAAGATCGCTTTTCCCCATCGCCATTTTTTCCGCGTTAAGGACAAACGAGTCCTTCAGGCGGATGTAGTCCTCCTCGTTGAAAAACCGCTCCTTCTGCACCCGGGTCATGTACAGCACGTCCAGATCCGGCATGGCCTCCTCCAGATTCCTGGTCTCGCCGAATTCGACACCCTGCCTTCTAAGGATCGCGGCGATGTATTCCGGGATGACAAGTTCCTCCGGCGATATAAAAACGATTCGGATACCGGCGTAACGCGCCAGCGCCTTCGCCAGCGAATGGACGGTGCGCCCGAATTTAAGGTCGCCGCAGAAACCGACGGTAATGTTTTCGATTTTCCCGCGCAACTGGCGTATGGTAAAGAGGTCGGTAAGCGTCTGGGTGGGGTGATGGTGCCCCCCGTCCCCGGCGTTAAGAACNGGAACCCGGGAATAGCGCGAGGCNAGCAGGGCCGCGCCTTCCTTGGGGCTTCGCATTACAATCGCGTCGGCGTAGCTTGCCGCCATGCGNATCGTGTCGGCAAGGCTTTCGCCCTTGGACGCGGAACTGGAGCCGGGATCGGCAAAACCCAGACAGTTGCCCCCAAGGCGAAGAATCGCCGCCTCGAAACTAAGGCGCGTTCTGGTGCTTGGCTCGAAAAAAAGCGTCGCGAGGAGCTTTCCCCGACAGCTATCCCGCAGGTAATTCTCGTCGGCCTCGATTTTTTCGGCCAAGGCAAACAGGCCTTCCGTTTCCACCAGACTGAAGTTGTCCGGCTCGATAAGGGATCGTCCCTTCAACATTGTCACTCCCCCGCGCGTAAAAGCACTCTACGGCATTGAAGCATAGCACGATCCCGCCGTTTATTCAAGAAGGGCTTCCCGGAAGGGCACGGAAGTCAATTTTCCGCTGACATCAAGAATGGGCGTTGTGGGAATTGATTTCCGTGTCCCCGTTCGCGTCCCCATTGCCAAACCGCCGCGAAAAGTAGTATTTTTCCGCATGGCATACAAGGACTCAATGTTTCGCTCGCTCTTCAACAACGAAAGGCTGTTGCTGGAACTCTACAACGCCCTGCACGGCACGAGCCACGGCGAGGACGACACCGAGATCGTCATAAACACGCTGGGCGAGACGCTGGTAACACCGCGCAGGAACGACATCTCCTTTCTGTTGAACGGCAGGCTGGTAGTCATGCTGGAGCACCAGTCGTCGACCAACGAGAACATGCCGTTCCGCTTCCTGCGGTCGATATCGCGGATATTCGACAACGGGATACCGAACAAAAAAGTCATCTACGGGACGCGGCTCATCGAGCTGCCGCGCCCCGAGTTCATCGCCCTGACGAACGTCCCCGGGCGGTTTCCCGACCGCAAGGTGCTGCGGCTGTCGGACGCCTTCGCGGACGTTCCCGGGTTCACGGACACCCGGCTTGAACTTGAGGTTATGGTGAAACGAGGGTCGAAACCCCGAGATTCTTGCCCGCAGCGCGACGCTGACGGAGTACGCGTACTTCGTGTCCCGCGTCCGATGGCACGTTGAGGCGGAGAAGCGGGCGCATGGGACGACGTTCGAGGCCAGGGTCATCCGCGCGGCGATACGGAAGGCCGTGCGCGACTGCAAGGCGAAGGGATATCTTTTGGAATATTGGGAAAAAATGACGGAGGAGGAGATGCTCATGTTCGAAAGCGATTGGGATCAAGACTTGGCGCTGGAGGTTCGATGGGAAGAGGGCCTGGAAGAGGGCATGGAGAGGGGCGTGGAAAAAGGCGTAGGAATAGGCGTGGAAACCGTTGCCGTAAACGCATTGGCAAAGGGTCTCCCCTTCGAACTTATCCACGAGCTTACCGGGCTTGACACGGAAGCGATTACCAGTCTTTCCCAAAGGGTTCGTTAACGTATTTCAAACGAAAATTGATTTCCGTGACGGAAGCCCCCGACCTACATCTGCGGCGAATTAACGTTCCTCGGCAAGCCATTTAAGCGACTCGTCCACGGCATTCACGATATTCGCCAAGGCGGTCGCCGTCGTATTCCCGTGCGCCGCCAAGGCGGGAAGCTCCAGACAACGGGGCATTGTCATCCCCCGACCATTCCACGCGATACGTGTACTTTTCGGCCTTGTTTTCGGCGAGAAATCGATTTGCCCAGCCGAAACCATGCCACTTGACTTTCCCCCGCCTTTCGTGTTATAAGTATGGCTATGCTAGAGCGCAACCAAAGTAGCCATAATTACGCTTTTTGTCGTTTGGGGAACGGAAAAGGTATGCTTTCACATGAAAGCGCACGGAACCGCACCCTATCACCAACAGCGACATTTACCCCCCCCCCCCCCCC
>WQRP01000094.1 GCA_009786675.1 Treponema sp.
ATCAAGGTTTTGATGAAGGGGCGGATGTTCTGGACGAGAGCCTTGGCCTCCACCTTGGTCGGCCAGCTTTTAGACAGTCTGGTTTTTGTGACGGTCGCGACGGTTCTGGGCGTGTTCCGCTGGGAGTCGTTTCTTAGCCTTGTGCTGACCAACTATATCCTGAAGTGCGTTATCGAAACGGCGGCGTTGCCCGGCACATCCACGTTCGTGCGCTTCCTAAAAAAGCGCGAGGGCGTGGACGTGTACGATATTGGGGTAAAGTACAACCCTTTTAGATAGACGGCGGGTTTCAGCTTCCCAGAAGAACGGCGGGTAAATCCAGCGGTTGGATATACTCGCCGTTTTTGTACGCCCGCATGTTGCCGCCGGAAATCTCGTCCACAAGGGTTATCCTGCCGCCGACGCGCCCGAACTCCAGCTTTATGTCGTACAGTTCCACGTCTTTCTTGGCAAGCTCGTCCCTTACAACCCGGGTTATCTTTTGGGTTAGTCCCTTGATGGTCTCGTACTCATCGGCGGTGGCCACCCCCAGCATTTCCAGCGCGTCCTTCGTGATGGGCGGATCCTCGCGGTGGTCGTCCTTCAGCGTGACCTCGACGAAGTAGTCCAGCGGCTGGCCTTCCTTGCAGTAGTCGCCGTATCGCCTCAAGAAGCTTCCGGTTACTTTAAGCCGGCATATAAGCTCCATTCCCTTGCCGAACAGCCCGGCGGGCTTGACGACCATCTGCGCCTTTTCGGAATCCGCAGAAACAAAGTGCGTGGGAATCCCCGCCGCCTCAATATTCCTGAAAAAGAATTCGGTAAGCCTGACCCCCGCCCTGCTGACACCGGCAATTGAAAGGCCAACCTGGTTCGCGCCTGGATCGAACACGCCGTTCGCCCCGGTAACGTCGTCCTTAAACTGCAACAGGTAGTTGCCGTCGGCAAGCTCGAAAACGTCTTTTGTCTTACCCTTATATACCAGCTTCATTAAAGTCCAGCCCCCGTTGGCTTAGTCTACACGGAAAGCCAGCCGCTCCGCAAGCCGCGTGCAGTTCCCCCCATCAAATCCCACTGCCCAGATTCCTCTCCCACGATCTCTCCCTTTCCTGCCCTTTCCTTTTCCGCGAGAACGCCTGAACAAAAAGCCAACGTATGACCCCGTACAGCACGAAGACGCTGAAACCCAGGGCCATCGTAAGCTGGATGTTCCAGATCATCAGGGGAAGCACGAACAGGATTAACAGGAAAGTGGAAAATCTTTTTTTGCCGCTAAGGATGCGGTTCAGAACGTGCGGATAGGGAATGCGGGTAACCATAAGAAGCCCAGCCAGCAAGGTGACAAAGGGGAGTATCCAGATGATCGCCACCGAAAACCCATCGACAAGCGCGTCCCAGCGGCTAATCCTTGGCAAAAAGTCCTGCTGGAAAACGACGATGCTTACGATGACACCCGCGGCGGGGGGGGACGGCAGACCGGCGAAGCCCAAGTGCGTGTCGTCGTTCTTGCTTTCGACGTTGAACCGCGCCAGGCGTATAATCGCGCACATGACGTACACTATTGCTACCAGGTACACGACCCTTTCGGATATCACGTAGCTCGCGAAGGTCAGCTGATGGGAATACGCCTCGACCAGTTGCAGCATCAGAAACGCCGGGGCCACGCCAAAGGTGATGACATCGCAAAGGCTGTCAAGCTGCGCGCCGAAGCTGGAGGTGGTCTTGCTTATCCTGGCGATATGTCCGTCTAGCATGTCGGCGACCATGCCCAGGAAGATCATGTAGCCGGCCAGGGCGAAAAACGAAATGTTGGTTTCCGGCAAGAGATCGAGTTCCCATGCGGTGCCCATTCCACGGCTTGCAAAAAAGATGGCGGTAAAGCCGCACATGCCGTTCACCAAGGTAACCAGCGATGGCAACACGGCGATGTGCTTCAGCTTCCTTCTTTTTCTTCTTTGACCCCTGGCTCTCAAGGGTAGCCTTCGTTGGTTTATCGGCCGCATTTTATACCTGTTTATACACGACTAGGGGGCTAAGACCGGCGTTTACCTTGTCGCCGATTTTTACGGCGATGTCATACCGCTCCGAAATTCCCCCTCCCCCCAGGGGGACATACAGTTCCGTTCTGGAACCGAATTTGATCATGCCGAACTTTTCGCCCTGGGCATACTCCGCTCCCAGCGTGGCCTTGCAGACGATGTGGCGGGCTATGGCCCCACTTACCTGCCTTACCAGAAGCCTGTCGCGCGGTTCCGTAAGCCTGGTCATCAGCACCTCGTTCGATTCGTTGACCTGGCCTGAGTCCTTGGCCATGGCGTTTTTGAATTTCCCCTTTTTGTAGGTTACCGCATCGACGCGAGCCGAACAGGGCATACGGTTTACATGGACGTTAAAAATGCTAAGGAACATCCCTATTCGCAGGGCTTTACCGCCAAGCCCGGGATGCTCCGTTTCCACGATGTCGGTTATCGTCCCGTCGGCCGGTGAAAGCAGGACAAGCTCGTCCAGGGGGATTTCCCGTTTGGGATCGCGGAAAAACGCCAGCATCCAAACCAGTACCAGGGCAAGGACAATGGTAAGCAGGACAAGCGGGATGCCCGGGGGAACAAAAACGAGAAGCGCGACCGTCAACGCCAGGGTAAGGGCGGGATACACCAGAACCTGCGGCAGGCCGTATCTCGTTATGGGTATATGCATGGGTACATTCTAGCCTAAGCCGGGATGTTTTACCATACGGAAGCCCGGTCGGTTTTTAGACCCCGCTCTTTCTCGTGCCTTTCAATCGCCAGGGCGATAAGCCGGCCGATAAGCTCGGTGTAGCCGATTCCGCTGGCCTCCCAGAGTTTTGGGTACATGCTTATTTTCGTAAAGCCGGGCATTGTGTTGATTTCGTTGATCAGCACCTCGCCGTCCTCGCGCAGGAAAAAGTCCACCCTGGCAAGCCCCTCGCAGCCAAGAACCCGGAACGCCTTTACGGAAAGAGCCCGGATCCGCCCGGCGGTCTCGTCGTCCAGCCTGGCGGGGATCTCCAGCGCGGCGCCGTTCTCGTCAAGGTACTTCGCGTCGTAGGAGTAAAAGTCGTGGCTTGGGACAACCTCGCCGGGGATCGAGGCGGAGGGGTTTTCATTGCCCAGGACGGCGCACTCGATCTCGCGGCCCCGGACGTACTCCTCCACTATTAGCTTCGTGTCGTACTGGAAGGCCTCTTTAATCGCGGCGGAAAACCCGGCCGCGTCGCGAGCCTTGCTTATCCCCACGGAGGATCCCATGTTCGCCGGCTTGACAAAAACGGGGCTGCCCAGCGCGGCCTCTACCTCGGCGAAAGGGGGCGGGGTTTCATGCGACCGGAGGCAAAGGAACCTGCCGATGGGAATGCCGGCATCCCGAAAAAGCCGCTTCATAACGTCCTTGTCCATGCCGACGGCTGATCCCAGCACCCCGGAACCGACAAAGGGAATATCGGCCAGTTTCAGAAGGCCCTGCACCGTGCCGTCCTCCCCGAAGGGGCCGTGTAGTATAGGGAAGACAACGTCCAGTTTCTGTTGGGGCAGTTGTTTTCCAAGCACGGAATCGACGGGAAGGCCGTACAGCGTGCCCTCCTTTTCGGGGATCAGGGCCACAGTCTCTCCCGAATTCAGCAACGAAATGGAATCGCCGGCCAGCCGCCACTCCCCGCTTTTCTCTATGCCGATAAGCACCGGCTCGAAACTGTTCCTGTCGATGGCATCGTAGACGTTCCTGGCGGACTGCAGCGAAACCTCGTGTTCCGCCGACTTGCCGCCAAAGAGAATCCCCACCCGTGTTTTTTTGTTACCCGGAAGCATCTCTTATGTATACAGGTATTTTGGGTTCAGGTAAAGGGTTGTCCCGGGACGCGAAAAAAAACCCTTCCAAAACCAGCCTGGTCTTGGAAGGGCTTTACTTGAATTAAAAACCCCTTGGGAAAAGGAGGTGAGGAAACCCAAGGGGCCGTCTTACGAAACAATGCTGAAAAACCAAAGCTGCTACACTGTAGATGACTTGCTTAGGCTAGCGTTGTATGTCTCATCTGTGTTGTTCCGTCAGACTAGTAACAATATACTAAATCCACCCTGGCTATTCAAGTACCCTGGGTGCAAAAGCCCAGGCAAAAGCAAAAAATCTTTTGGCTTTTAGGGTTTTGTACCAATTGTTTTTCGGCCAAAGCCGGGTTTTTCGCAACTTTTCGGACGATTTCAGCCTTTGGCGACGCGCGCAAAACCCCGGGCTGCCAATTTGCGGGGGCAACCCTAAAAACTGTCAACGGGAGGCGAAATACGCCGATATTGAAATGGGAGGCTATGACTTAAATGGGGGATTTGCGTTTTGCAATACATGGATGTTTTTACCCGCGCTTCGGATTTTTTTCTAAAGATTGGTGGACTGTGGAACAGGTTCCTTTACGACATAAGGGGAAGCGAAAAGTTTAAGTACCGAGTGGCGGGAATTGCCGCGGCGGCCGTATTGGGGATTTTTTCCCTTGTGATGGGGTTCTCGCTTCTGGGGGCGGTGTTCGGGATGAGGGCCTTCAACCCGGTTCTGGGGATGTTTTTCTCCCACTCCTACGGAATCCTGGCCTTCTTTGTCCCGGCGTACCTTGGATACGCCGCCTACATTCTGCTGGATCCCCGCTGGCGACCCGAGAAGATATTCACCCTGAACACGTCGGTCGTTCCCTTTATGACGCTGGGCGTCGGGTTCATTCTTATGCGCGACTTTGACGGCCTTTCCCAGGAACGTTCCTTCCTATACCTTGTGGGAAGGACCGGGTTCGGCATAATAATAGTCCTGCTGACCTTTATGCAGGTGGTGGGTCTGCAGGCGTTAAGGAACAGACTGTTTCCCCAGGCCAGGACGCACGGAAAAAGAAGGGTCTGGCGGCTGCGCGAACAGGGGCCCTTTCTGCCCCCGCCCAAGAACGAATTCGCGGACGCATCCGCGCAGAAAACCGAGTCCACGGAAACGTGCATCGACTCGTCGGCTATCGGGGAATGGATTCACGCCATAGAGATCGAGGCGGAAGAGCCGGTAACCTACAGCCGGGAAGACGGCGAGGTGGAAACGATCGAGCTTGACCTGCCGATGAAACCCCGCATCCCTCTCGCCCTGGAGTACCTGGGGGACACGAGCTGGGAAACCAAAACCCTGAACGAGGCAAGGGTCGAAATGGACGAGAGGACGGCGGATGCCGAGGACGACGAGCCGCTCCCCTGCCACGATCGGGACGACAATGCCCCGGAAAACGACTTCGCGGCAAGCGTCGAACGCGCCCTTGAGGAAGCCGAGGCAGCGGCGGCGGTCCACGGGGAACGGTTGCAGAAAAGCGCGGCCATCGAACCGCCAACGGAACTACCAACGGAACCTCCGGCAAAACCGTCGCCGAGATCACCGGCGGGGTCGCCCGCGCCTTCGCCAAGAAGGACATACGGCGTTCCCCTGGAAATACTTAACCAGTACCCCGACGGCGAGTACTGGGTAATCGACCAGGCGACGCGGGACGCGGCAATGACGCTGAAGGAGACGCTGGAGGAGTTCAGGATACAGGCGGAGGTCACCGGGATTCGAAAGGGCCCGGTGGTAACGATGTTCGAGATCCTGCCGGCGGCCGGGGTAAAGCTTTCCCGCATCGTCAACCTGCAGGACAACATCGCCCTGCGCCTTGCCGCGTCGTCGGTGCGTATAGTCGCGCCGATCCCCGGGAAACACGCGGTGGGGATAGAGGTGCCCAACGCGAAGCGTAACATCGTCTCGTTCCGGGAAATCATCGAGTGGGAGATGCAGCGCGAGGGCAAGCGGCCGGAGATCCCGGTTGTGATGGGCAAGGACATAGGCGGCGAGGCGCAGACCATAGACCTGACCCAGACGCCGCACCTCCTGATCGCCGGGGCCACCGGCGCGGGTAAATCCGTCTGCGTAAACTCGATGATCCTTTCGATCCTGTACCGTCTGCCGCCGTCCGACTGTCGGCTGATCCTTATCGATCCGAAAATCGTGGAGCTGAAACTCTACAACGACATTCCCCACCTTCTGACCCCGGTCATAACCGAGCCGAAGCGGGCGTTCCAGGCTTTGCAGTACTGCATCTTCGAGATGGAGCGGCGCTACGCCTGCCTGGACTCGCTGGGGGTGCGGGACATACGCAACTACAACAAGCGCATNAAGGAAAGGAACATCGCCCAGGAAAAGATGCCCTACATCGTGATCATAATCGACGAGTTCGCCGACCTTATGGCCACCACCGGCAAGGAGCTTGAGTCCACCGTCGCCCGCCTGGCCGCGATGAGCCGCGCCGTGGGCATCCACCTTGTGCTTGC
>WQRP01000095.1 GCA_009786675.1 Treponema sp.
CTGCCAAGCTGGATGTCCATGGCCTCCATGGAACAGACCACCGCCTGGTAGATGCCGGTATGCCCAACCATGTCGCCGTTGGGATAGTTCAGCCGGATAAAATCGTACTTGCCGGAGCCGACGGCCTCGATAACCCGGTCGGTAATGTCCGCACACTTCATCCAGGGGCGCTGCTCGAAGGGCACCACGTCGCTTTTTATCTCCACGTAGTCCTCCAGCTTCTCGTCGAACTTGCCGGTGCGGTTGCCGTTGAAGAAATAGGTGACGTGCCCGAACTTCTGCGTCTCGGAGATCGCCAGGGTTCGCACCCCGGTGGCCGCCAGGTANTCGCCCATGGTGCGGTCGATCGANGGGGGGCTTACGAGGTAGCGGGCGGGAACGTGCANATCGCCGTCGTATTCCATCATTCCGGCGTAGCAGACCCTGGGCCGGCGCACCCGGTCGAAGTGGGTGAAGTCGTCGTCCTCGAAGGCCGCGGTCATTTCCAGGGCTCGGTCGCCCCGGAAGTTGAAGTACACCACCGAATCGCCGTCCTCGATTGTGCCGACGGGCTTTCCGCCTTCGGCCACGACGAATTCCTTCAAATCCTGGTCGATAATCCCGGGAATTTCCTTCCTGTATGTTTCCACCGCCTCACGCGCCGAGCCGAACTGCCTGGCCGTTCCCAGCACATGGGTTTGCCAGCCGCGGTCGACCATGGACCAGTCCGCACCGTAGCGATCCATGGTAATCCACATGCGCCCGCCGCCGGAGCCTATCTTCGCGTCGAAGCCGGCGCCGCTTGTCTCCTTCAGAAAAGCCTCGAAGGGATCGAGATATTCCAGGGCACTGGTCTCGCCGACGTCCCGCCCGTCGAAAAGGACGTGGACGCGCACCCGCTTGACTCCTTCGTCCCTGGCCCTGGCGATCATCGCCTTCAGGTGGTCCAGGTGGCTGTGGACGTTGCCGTCGGAAAACAGCCCGATAAAATGCAGGGTCGGCTCCCGCCCGCCCGCGCCGGTTTTCACGTTGGAAACGACCTCTTTCCAGGCCGCGCCCTGGAACAGGGCCCCGGTCTCGATGGATTTCGACACCAATGCCGCGCCCTGGTTGAAGACCCGGCCGCAGCCCATGGCGTTGTGCCCGACCTCGCTGTTTCCCATGTCGTCGTCGGATGGAAGCCCCACCGCCTTGCCGTGGGCCTTCAGTCTGGCGTGCGGGCTTTTCGCCTTTATCGCCTCCAGGTTGTACATCTTGGAATCGGCGACCGCGTCGCCCTCCCTGTACTTGCCATAGCCTACGCCGTCCATGATTACCAACACCACCGGCCCGCGCCGGCCTTTCCACGAGGGGTTTTTCTTCAGGGCTTCCATTGTCTCTCCTTAAAAACTGACGTGTTTATCCGTACCACACAACTACTGTACACTATAGCAGAAACTGGCGAATTGTTGTAGCATGAAGGGGCAGAGGTGAGGGCGTGACGAAGATATACTATTTCAGCGGTACGGGAAACAGCCTTTGGTCGGCCAGAAGGATTGCGCAGGCAATCGGCGGCGAGTCAGCCTTGGTCAACATAGGGCCGGAGGCATGGAAGGACAAACCGGTGGTTCAGGCGGACGCGGTCGTCCTGGTTTTCCCGTCCTACGCCTTCGGGTTGCCGCTCGCGGTTCGGCGCTTCGTCATGAACGCGATGTTCAAAACGCCCTACCTGGCAGCCTTCGTTACCAATGGATCAACGCCGGGGGGGACGGCGGCCTCGCTAAGCCGCATTCTTAAACGAAAAGGCATAGGCGCGCTTTACTTTGGGCTTATTCCGGCCGTGGAAAACTACATCGCCATCTTCGGCCCGCCGAAAAAGGAAACGGAGCGGCGGCGGCTGGAAATGCAGAGAAAGGCAACGGAAGAAGCCGCCCGTTGCGTTATGGAACGGCGCGTAAACCGCGTCTACACATTTCGCCCCGTTTCGGCTTTTATCTGGCTGTTGTTTTCGCTGGGCGTAAAGATTTTTTACAAACGCTACCGGGTAGGCGGCGACTGCGACGGTTGCGGCATTTGCGAAAAGGTGTGTCCCGTTTCGGCCGTTTCCATGCGGGACGGACGACCGGTGTTTTCCGCAAGATGCGAACATTGCCAGGGATGCCTTAACTGGTGCCCCAAAAGGGCGATTCACTTTGGGCGGCTGAATTCCCGCGTCGCGCGGTACCATCATCCCGAGATAAGCCTTCGGGACATGTCGCGCTGAACCAGGGAACCATATATTTTTATCAGGAGGATTGGAAAATGGCGGAGGAAAAGAAAGGCGGATTTAGGGACGAAAAAGCCCCGGGCGCATTGACGCTGGTGTTCCTGGACGCGCAGGGCAAGGAATGGGGAAGGATGTACGCGACCCCCAAGGAGTTCAGCACCGGATCGGTAGGGTTTAACGCCTCGGGCAAGGTTATAAACCCCGACAATCCCCAGGCGAAGTACCAGGTAGGGGCCAATATCACCCTGGTCAACTCGAAGCCGGCCTAGAGGAAAGCCCCCCGGGATCGCCTGGCAAGAGCCCGGCGATCCCAGGGGGTCGTCATCACTACCCTACAACTGGAAACGGAAACCCACCGTGGTACCGAAGCCCCCGTCCCTAAAGTTGTACATCCCGGTAAAGTCAAGCCTTAGAACCGAGAGGTTGAGCGAAATCCCGCCAAAGGCGCGGAAGCTCCAACCACGGACGCTTACCTCGGAGAAAAAACCGTCGTCCAGGATGTCTATCCCAACATCGGCAAAAGTCTGTCTTATGTCATCCAGGGTCTGACCGCCCGCGTCGACGCTAAGACGAGCCATGCCCGCGCCGTATGACACCCTGGACCACCCGTGGCTTGCCCCCAGCCCAATATAAGGCGTGATAATGAAAAGCGGCCTCGACACCTGCACCTTAAAGTCCAGGACGTTCGTCGACCAGTTAAGGCCCATCGTCGGATCGTGGACGGTCAAGGTTCCGGTCTCACTGGCTCCGGTAAGCGGGTTGGTATAGGGGAAATCAATCGGGATGGTTCCCACGTTTACCCCAATCCCGCCTCGCAGATGCGTAAACCCCACCCCTAGGGAAACGGCAGGTACGATTCGGCCGGCCTCGACAAGCGCGTAGCGGAAGTCGCCGCCGACAACAAAGTAATCCAGCTCCAGGGCTTCGCCCAACAAGGCGGTAACGCCGGCGGGCAGGAAGCCGAGCTTAAAGCCCAGGTCGAAGGGCAGGAACAAGCCGCCAAGACGTATTTCCGCCATCATCCCTGGAATGGGAAGCCCCATAAAGGGCAGATCGTCTGGTAGCTCCGCATCGAATTCATTCAGAAGCCTCTCTATTGGCTCCAGACCCATCATGGTAAAGCCACCCGCAAAGCCTATGCCAAAATGGGGCGGGTTACTAGGAAAAAGCTTCCCGATATAGGCATCGGACCAGTTAAGCCCCATGCTGGCGTTAAACGGCAGGGCCCTGGCCATGCCCCCCGCGAATGCGTCCATAGCCAGCGTAAGACTGTCCAGATCCGGCGTGTCCTGCGAAAAAGCGGGAACCCCGATCCCCAGAAAAACCACCGCGCAAAGAAGCGCAATCTTGCCTCTGGCTTTTGTGTCCATCCTCATAAACCTGCCTCCAAAAAAATGTTGTTGCTATATCCGTCACAGCCTTTCGGCAATGGCGCCCACGAATTCCCGGGTACTGGTAACCGCCGATCCGGTTGCCCCATCAATCCTCGCCCTGAGCCATAGTGTAGCCAGGTTCGCCATCCAATTCCAATAACTTTTCCACATGCATCCATTGGTGAACGGAGGAAACCCTGGTCAGCAGCTCCATAACCTGTTCGGGCGACGCACCGGCCTTCGCGTCCCGCAGAACGAAGCGGCAACGCCAGTGGTCTACGCAGTCGGGAAAAGCGTCGCCCAAGGGATAGACCTTAGTGCCCCGGTTTGAAATCATCTTGAGGCGGAAATCGGAGGTTTCAGCGATTTTGTCCAAGCTAAGCCCAAGGGATTCGGCATCCTTCTGCCATTCGACAAAGATATCCGCGCCTATGACGCGCCTTGATTTGGCCGTGACAAAAGTGGGATCGCCGGGTACATTCGGCATCTTGATCGCCTGATAATCCCTGGCCCGCCATTTTGCGGGTTTCCGCCCCAAGTTTTCGATAATCGTCTTGGTATATACGCTTGTCGGGGTCCCTTTGTCGTAGCCGGCTATGTCGCCGGTTTGGGCCTTGCCCTCCTCGATCGTGACCATGACCGCATTCTCTATCGATGCCGCCGCGTCAAATTCGCCGATATGCCTAAGCATCATCACGGCGGAAAGAATCACCGCAGTGGGGTTAATCACGTCCTTGCCGGCGTATTTCGGCGCGGAACCGTGAACGGCCTCGAAAATGGCCACGTCGTTGCCCAGGTTCGCGGTCGGCGCGAAACCCAGGCCGCCCACCAGCCCCGAGGTAAGGTCGCTGATAATGTCGCCGTTCATGTTGGTGGTGACGATTACGTCGTACTGCTCGGGTTTCTTGACCAACTGATGCGCGCAGTTGTCGATAATTACGTGCCAGGATTCCAGGTCGGGATACTCCGGGGCAATCTCCTCGAACGTTTTTTTGAGGAGGCCCTCGGTAAGTTTCATTATGTTGGCTTTCGTGGCGCAGGCAACGGACTTTCTGCCCTCGGCCCTGGCGAATTCGAAGGCCGTGCGGACTATCTTTTCGCAGCCCTTGCGCGAGATCAGTTTAAGGCATTGCGCCACCCCGGGAGTCTGCATGTGCTCGATTCCGGCGTACAGATCCTCCACGTTCTCCCTGACCACTACCAGGTCTATCCCGCGCCCGCTGTAGGGAGTCGTGACACCCGGAAACTCCCGCACGGGGCGAATGTTCGCATAGGTCTCGAAGAGTTTTCGCAATGTTACGTTCGCGCTTTTCTGCCCGAAACCCACCGGCGTTTCCAGCGGACCCTTTAAAACCACGCGGGTCTTTTTGATGGATTCTATCGTATCGGCTGGAACGCCCGACGGAATGCCCTGCTTAAAGACACTCGCGCCCGCATGACGTTCCTCCCACTCTATATTGACGCCGGCGGCGGCAATTATCTGCATCGCGGAATTGACGCATTCCGGCCCTATGCCGTCCCCCGGAATAACGGTAACCACTCTCTTATTGTTCTGCATTTTTGCCCTCCTAAGCGGCTTCAGCGAATTCAACGCCGTATTTTACTAATATACGTTTTGCCCGCGCTTTGTCAAGGTCGCCAAGGGCATAATGCCTACACGCCGAAAGATGGAAGCCGCGGCAATTCCGCCGGGCCGATCATGCCGTCAAAACCGCCAGGGGAACGACGTTGATCCCGTCCTTACGGCGACAGGCGAAACCGTTGGCGGTAACCACGGTAAGGGCCGCCGGGGCACCCGCCTTTTCCCAGTCTATCTTGTCGGCGAACTTGGCCAAATTGGCCGCGGCTTCGTCCTGGGCGCTGAAACCCATTTTTACCTCGAAGGCCGCCCAGGTGCTGTCCGGGTATTCTATCACGGCATCTATTTTCATGTTACGGGAATCGCGGTAATGGAAAACCCTGCCATCGTTCAGCTCCGCATAGATCCGCAGATCCCGGATTACCAGGGACTCGAAAAGAAAGCCCACGTAGTTCAGATCCGCGAGCAGTTTGTCGGGGGAAAGGCCCAAAGCGCCTATGGCAAGGGAGGGATCCACGAAATGATGCTTGGGAGCCTTGCGAAGCGTGTCGGACGAGCGGATGTGGGTAGTCCACGCCGGAAGCTGCTCCAGGGCCATAAGGCGTTCAAGCGCGTCAAGGTACTCGACAATGGTTTCGTCGCTTATCCTTGCCCCGGAACCGGCGGTGTCCCTGGCCAGCGTCGTCACGGAGGCCTCCGTGGCTATGTTTCTTGCCAGGGACTGCAAAAGCCGCGTGACCTTGCGTGGATCCCTTTTCTTGTCGGCCACCCGGCTTATGTCAATTTCCGCCAGCAGCGTGATATAGTCCTGAACGAAGCGCAGGGCCTCCCGCCCGCCGGCCCCCAAAAGACCGGGCCATCCCCCCAGGGTAAGCTTTTCGACAAAGCTGTCCAGGCTAAAGTCCACGGGCTCGGACTTTGGAACCTGGCCTTTGACCAGGGCCGAAAGGGAAACCTGGCCGGTTGACCAGCCCCTTTCGTGCAGGGACATTGGGCGCATTTTAATGACGGAAAAACGCCCCGCACCGGAATGGAGCCTGGCCCGTTCCTCCGGGTTTGCCGAACCGGTAAGGATAAACTGCCCCTTTTTCCTGCGGTCATCCACCTCGCGCCGGACGTAGTTCCA
>WQRP01000096.1 GCA_009786675.1 Treponema sp.
GGGGGGGGGGGGGGTAAATTGTATTATTTTTGGAAATATGTGACATTTTTACAGCCCCTTTGGCGCGGATTGCGAACCGCCGCCGCCCAAGACGGCTTTAATTACGCTTTTTTGGAATGTTACCGGCGGCGACCGTAATTGTCAACCGTAAATTCGTAAATTTCGAACAACGCCGGCGGGCTAAAACCGCGTCTTGGTGCGCTCGGCGAACCCGGTCACGTTGGAAAAGTCCACGGCGGATCCGTCGTCCAGGACGGCCCTGCCGGAAAAGCTGCCGAAAAACTGGCGACGGGCAAACGAATGGAAAAAAATCCGCCTTCTGTCGGTGCGCTCCTGCTGGGGGGTAAAGACCATTTCCAGGCGGCCGTCGTTGCTGGTAAAGCGCCAGGGGGAAAGCCAGTTCGCCGGGGGGATGTGGAACGTTATCTGGTCCAGCTTGTGCAGCCGCCCGTCCACGAAAAAGGCGTTCTCCGTCCCGTCGGTGGCGTCCTCGGAGCCGTGCCCCACGCTGAAGCCGACCAGCCGCCCGTCGCCCATGCCGCAGCCAGAGGCCCAGTAGCGGGTGTCGGCCCTGGGGCGAACGCCGCGGCTCCAGTCGAAAATTCCCCAGGAATTCCCCTTGGTAAAGACGATCTCGGCGGTGCCAAACTGGACGACACCCTCCACCGTGTACCAGGGCGAGCAGCGGGAGTACCTGAACGCGTTCCCCTGGTTGCGCCAGGGCAGGTTGCAGACCAGGGAATCCCCCACGGGAACCGGCGAGCTAAGCACAAGCTCGCCGCGGACGCTGCGCTTGTTCCCGAACCTGGGGATGTCCGCCCGGATAATCTTGGCCCCGCCCTCCATGGGGACCAGGTCCAGGGCCGCGCCGTGCCGGCGGAAGCGCACCGCGCCCGCCTGGCTGCCCGGGGGCATACCGTAACTGCCCATGGGCAGGATTGACTGCATCATCTCGGTCGAGCGGTTTTTTTCCCTTCTGGAGGCGACGGTAACGCCCATGCTGCCCAGGCAGCCGTCGTCGCGGACCTCGAATATTATGGTGTGCGTGGGATTAAAGACGACGTAGCGGTCGGATTCAGAGATCCTGCGCCTTGGCGCCCACACCATCGCCGGATCGTAGAAAAAGCCGGGCTGCCTGGACCAGCCGAAATTCTGCGGCCTGCCCGAGTCGCCCACCACCGCCAGCGCGGATGATATCTCATTTTGCGGCAAGAAAACCCCGTCGGCGGCGTCGCGCCGTTGCCCGGCACCCGTATTGCATGGTATATAGTATAGCATGGATTTTTCCGGAATGAAAGTCCTTGTCATGGGACTGGGACTGCACGGCGGGGGGCTAGAGTCCGCCCGCTTCCTGTACGGGCGCGGCGCGGAGCTTACCGTGACCGACCTTCGCGACGAGGGGATCCTGTCCCCCTCGATAGACCTGCTGGAGGCGGAGCGTCGCCCGGGAAGGGCGCCGGTCCGCTACGTCCTGGGCCGGCACGAGATCGACGACTTCAAAAAGGCGGACATGGTGATCAAGAACCCGGGGGTGCGCCCGGATTCCCCCTTCCTAAAGGCCGCCCGCCGCATAGAGACCGACATCTCGCTGTTTTTGGGCGCGGCCCCGGCGCGGATCTCGGCGGTGACCGGGTCAAAGGGCAAGTCCTGCACGACATCGGCCCTGCACTGGGCGCTGGCGCGTGCCTACGCCGCCGCGCCCAGAAGGGCGTTCCTGGGCGGCAACATCACGGTGTCGCCCCTGGCCTTCCTGGACGATCTTAGCGAAACCGACGACGTGGTGCTGGAGCTTTCAAGCTGGCAGCTTGGGGACCTTAGGGGGCGGCTAAGGGACGGCGTCCCGCTGCTTAAGCCCAGGGCCTCGGTGCTTACGACGATCCTGCCGGACCACCAGGACTTTTACGGGGGAATGGTGCCCTACGTCGCGGACAAGCGGGTGATCTACGAGGGGCAGGGTCCGGACGACGTCACGGTGGCCTGGGACGACGAGTGGGGTGGCAGCTTCCTAAGGGAAAGCCGCGCCGCCGGCCTGACTTGCTCGACCGCCCCCCTGCCGGAGGGGACCAGCGGCGGCTGGCTTCCAGACCCCGCAGGCCCGGCCTTCGCCAGGCTCTACGGCAAACTGGGGGACGGCGTTTTCGACGGAAGCCTGGCGGAAATCGTCCCGGAAAGGCCGCTCGTTCCCGGCCACCACCAAAAGCGGAACTTTCTGGCCGCCGGCCTTGCCCTGCTTGGCCTTGGCCTGCCGCCCGACACCATAAGGGAGGCCCTGGGAACCTTTCCCGGGATCGAGCACAGGATGGAGCTTTTCCACCGGGCCGGGGGCATGGACTTCTACAACGACAGCGCGGCGACGATTCCCGAGGCGGCGGCGGCGGCCCTGGAAACCCTGGGCGGCGGCCGGACGGTCCTGGTCACCGGCGGTACGGACAAGAACCTGGACTTTTCGCCCCTGGCCGGGGCGGCGGGAAAGGCCAAGGCCATAGTCCTTTTGGCCGGCACCGGAAGCGAGAAGCTGCGGCCGCTTTTGGACCGGGCGGGCGTCGCCTACCTTGGCCCCTTCGACTCGCCTGACGCGGCGGCGGCGGCGGCCCTGGGGGCGGCGGCGGCCGGGGACAGCGTGGTCCTTTCGCCGGGATGCGCGTCCTTCGGGATGTTCCTTAACGAGTTCGACCGCGGGCGCAAGTGGAAGGACGCGGTTCGGCGGCTAGCCTAGTCATGGATCTGGATGCGCTTAGGGAGCGCGCGCGGGTTATCCGGCGCGCGAGGTCCTTTTTCGACGAAAGGGGCTACCTGGAACTGGACACCCCGCTGCTCTCGCCGGACCTGATCCCCGAGTCCTGCCTGGAGGTCTTCGAAACGGCCAGGATTCTGCCATCCGGCGCGTCCGAGCCCTACTGGCTGGTCCCCTCGCCGGAGGTATGGATGAAGAAGACCATCGCCAGGCACCGGGTCAGCGTCTACCAGGTGTGCAAGTGCTTCCGCAACGGGGAGTCCTCCGGCTTCCTGCACAGCCCGGAGTTTACCATGCTGGAGTACTACACGATGGGCGCGGACTACATGGACTCGCTGGCGCTTACCGAGGAACTGCTCGGCTTTCTTTCGGACGGGGGGGGGCCCCGCCCGCCGTTCGAGCGGCTCACCGTTGCCGAGGCCTTCGCCCGCCACGCCGGATTCGACCTGTTCGACGCGGTTTCCAGGGAGGGGGGACTCCTGGCGGAGGCCCGCAGGCTCGGGCTGGATCCCGCGCCCGGGACGGAAACCGCCGTCCTGTACGACCTTGTCTTCATACACGCGGTGGAGCCGAACCTTAGGCGGGACCGCCCCGTCGCCCTGCTGGACTACCCGGCCTTCGTCCCATGCCTGGCGAGCCCAAGCGCGGACGGCAAAACCCTGGAACGCTGGGAGCTGTACCACGACGGGATAGAGCTGGCGAACTGCTTCTCGGAGGAGACCGACGCCGGCCGCGTCCGGGACTTTTTCGAAAGCGAGGCCAAAAGGAAGGAGGAAAGCGCCCTTGTGCGCCACCGGATCGACCGGGACTACTGGAGGCGCTTCCTGGACTTCCCCCGCTGTTCCGGGGTGGCGATGGGCCTGGACCGCCTGATCATGGCCCTTTGCGGCAGATCGACGATCGACGCCGTCCTGCCCTTCCCCATGGATCCTAGACCTTAAAGCCCGAAACGGATTTTACCAGCGAGGAAATGTTTTCCCGGGTTCTGCCGGTAAGGTCGTTGACGGTGTTTACCGCCTTGTTCACCTGCTCCGCGCCGGCGGCCATCTCGTTGACGCCGTTGGTTATCTCCTGGGTGGCCTTTTCCAGGTTTTTGCTCTCCTGGATGACTTCCTTGCTGCCCTCCAGCATTTCCACCGAGCTTCCGCTTACCGCCTGGGTTACCTCGCCCACCTGGGACGCGGCGTTCAGGACCTGCTTGCTCCCCGCGTTCTGCTCCTCCATGGCCCTGCGGATCGCCTCCTCCTGCTCGGCGACGGTCTTTACGCTCTGGTCTATCGCGTCGAACCTGTTCAGGACGTTGTCGGTCGAGCGGGTAATCTTGTCCATCGATTCCTTGATCCTCTTTAGGACCGTGCCGATGGTCTTGGACTGCTCGCTGGAGGACTCCGCCAGCTTGCGGATTTCGTCGGCGACGACCGCGAATCCCCGGCCGGACTCGCCGGCGTGGGCCGCCTCGATTGCGGCGTTCATCGAAAGAAGGTTCGTCTGGCTGGCGATGTTCTGCATCACCGAGTTGATCTCCATAAGCCCCTCGGACTCCCTGGCGATGTCCTGGACGTCCGACGCGACTTCCTGAAGGCTGTTTTTGCCGGCCTCCGAGGCCTCCTGCAGTTCCCTTACGTTCTGGACGTTCTTTACGAGCGTCGCCGTGACGGACTGGATGTTGGCGATCATTTCCTCGATGCCGGACGAGGCCTGCGACACGGCGCCGGTTTGGCGGTCAACCTGCGCGCTAAGCTTGTTGATGTTGCTGGTTACCTGCTCCATCGTGGCGTTGGTCTCGGTGACGCTGGCGCTCTGGTTCAGCACCCTGCCCTTTACGCTCTGGATGTTGGCGGCGATCTGGTTCATCGCGGCGGCCGTCTCCGTCATGTTGCTTGCCAGGTTCGTGCCTATCTCGGACAGGTCCTGCGCCTTGTTCTTGACAGAGGCGATCATCTTGCTGAATTCGCCCATGGACAGGTTGTACGAGCGGGAGGCCTGGCCGAGCTCGTCCCTGCTGTCCTCGGGGAGCCTTTTTGTCAGGTCGCCGTTCGCCACGGTTTGGAGCGCGCCGGTCAAAAGGCCTATGGGCCGGGTCACCATTCCGGATATTATCGCCGCCACCAAAACGCCCAGAACCACGCCGACGATTGTCAGGACAAGCATCGTCGCCATCGTCCTGGCGGCGGTGGCCTGTATCTCCAGGTAGCGGTTCTCCATGGTGGTCTGCGCCCCGTCCCTGAGCGTCTCGAACGACCCCTGGATCGCCCCGAAGGTGTCGATCCCTAGATCGAAAAAGACCTCGACACGCGCCCTGCTTTCCGGATCGCCGACGACGCCCTCCATGGCCGTGGCGAACATGCCCTCCAGCACGTCGTCCCGGAACCCCGTTATGTACGCCCTTAGGGCGTTCGCCTCCCCCAGCATCTCCACCCGCCTGGCGGGGTTGATCAGCTCGTCCGCCTGCATGTTGGCAACGTACTCGTCCATGTACCTCATGATGCTGGCGAATATCCCCATGTACTCGGCCCGTATCGCGTTCAGGAACGCCGCGTCGCCCAGGCGGAAGGACATCGTCGCGTTAAGGCGCCTCATGTCGATAATGTCCGCGTACATCAGGTTGAGGATATCGTACCGCGCGGACGGAAAGTCATGCATGAGGGCATTGTTAGTGTTGATGGTGTTGATATTGACTATGCCGTACCCGGCAATAAATACCGTGATGGCCAGCACCAGGAAAAACCCTAGAAACAGCTTGGCCCTGATTCTCATGTTCCGAATAAACCCAATCATAAACGCCTCCTGTTAATTTTCTTGCCTATATTTTTCGAAGCCGGCCTTCCCTATGGAAAGCAGCTCGTCATGCCTGATCCTCATGGCGACGGCAAGCTCCCTAAGGGCGAGCAGGCCGCCGGCAAATTCGGGATCGCCGGCGGGCGGTCCACCCGGAACGCCGGGGAGCCACGCTATGCTATGCGTGAACGCATTTATCTGGTCGCACATTTCGTTAACCAGGCCGTCGGTGTCGCCCGGATAATTGGCGGCAGGATTGTCGTTCGATTGCCGCGCGGCAAGCCTGGCGGCCAGGATATCCGCACTATCCTGGATTCCCTTGGCAAGCCCAAGGGCGGCGTCGATGCGCGTCCGAAGCGACCGTTTCCTGTCCTCGCCGCCGGCGTCTTGAGAACTGCTTCCCGCGTTAACGAAAAAGTGAGCCATGGACATACCTCCTATGTAATGCACAAAACGGCATTGCCCGGAAAGGCAATTTAAGCCAAGGCAAAATTGTTCGAAACCTGGCCGAAGGAAAACGCGCGGCGACATGAACATCGGGACGCCTCGCGACCCCGGAAAGGAGTGCCCGAACGGCGGTTTCCAAGGCCACGCCCCGGGCAGTCCCCAAAGCGAACGAAAGAAGGGGTTTTATGTTTACGTTTGCAACTAAATTTATTTCGTTCGAAACTGGGGGGGGGGGGGGGGGG
>WQRP01000097.1 GCA_009786675.1 Treponema sp.
CCCCCGCCGAGGTTATCGGCGACTTGGTACGCGAAAAGATAACGGTGGGTGCATAGGGACTTCAGACGGAGAGGGATAATAGAAAACGTCCGGTTCCCCTAAAACAGAAACCCCTCGCCGCTTCCGGCATCCCCCGGCGGGGGCTTGAGCCCAAGATGCCCGTAGGCCATCGATGTCACCATCCTTCCCCTAGGGGTTCGTTGCAGAAGCCCTACTTGGATCAGGAAGGGCTCGTAGTAGTCCTCCAGCGTCTCGACCGATTCGCCCACGGAAATGGCCAGGGTTTCCGCGCCCACGGGGCCGCCCCGGTAACGCTCGATTATCATTTTCAGGATGTCCCGGTCCTGTTTCTCCAGCCCCAGGGAATCGATCTCCAGCCGGTCAAGACCCCCGCGAACCACGTCCAGGCTTATCGGCGTGGCCTTACCCTTGGCGGAACGGCCGGTGCCGCCGCCGGAGGCGGAAAACTGCGCGAAATCCCTCATCCGGCGAAGCAGGCGATTCACCACCCTGGGCGTTCCCCGGGACGATTTCGCCAGCAGCGCGGCCGCGTCGGACTTTATCCCCACGCCCAGAAGCCCGGCGGAACGGTGGACTATGGCCTCCATGTCCTCCTGCACGTAAAACGAGAAGCGACAGGTGATCCCGAAGCGGCTGATTAGCGGACTGGAAACCACCCCGGCCTTTGTCGTGGCCCCGACCAGGGTGAAGGGCTGGATTGGGATTCGCAGGGTTCGCGCCATGGGCCCCTGGCCGACGATCCAGTCAAGCTCGTAGTCCTCCATGGCGATGTACAGAAGCTCCTCGATTGCCGGTTTCAGCCGGTGGATTTCGTCGATAAAGAAAACGTCGCCCTTTTTAAGGTTGGTAAGCAGACCCACCAAGTCCTTGGGCTTGTCCAGCGCCGGGGCCGATGTCTGCACGAAACCGGCCTCCAGCTCGTTGGCCACGACCTTCGCCAGGGTGGTCTTGCCGAGCCCGGGCGGGCCGATCAGGAAAAGGTGATCCAGGCTTTCCCCGCGCTCCTTAGCGGCGTGGATGAATACCTGTAAGTTGTCCTTCATCGCCTGCTGGCCCAGGAATTCCGAGAGCCGCTTCGGGCGCAGAGCCTGGTCCCTGTCGTCCTCGCCGGGGATTGCCTCCGGGCGGGCGATTCCGGCGTTGGGGAAGTCCGTTTCCGGAATGGCATCGGTTTTGGGTGAATCGTTCCGGGCCTTTCTAGCCATATCCGCGCCCGCCCGCTAGTTGCCACCGGAAAGGTGTACGATGGCGTTCTTGAACAGGAGCTTTTCCTTTTCGGCCTTGGACAAGCCCTGGGGAAGGCCGGCCTCCGCCCGCGCGACGGCATCGGAGGCGGCGCGTTTGTCGTAACCCATTTCGGCAAGGGCGTCGACAAGATCGGCGTAGGGGGATGCCGCCGCAGAGAAGGCCGGCGCCTGGACCAGCTTTCCCTTCAGGGCGAGAAGCATTTTCTGCGCCGTCTTTTTCCCCAGGCCTGGAACCGCCTCCAGCCGGGCAAGATCCCCGGTTTCCAGGGCGCGTTCCAGCTCCTCCTGCCCTATCCCGCCCATTATCTTGAGGGCTCCCTTGGGGCCTATGCCCTCGACCTTCAAAAGTTCCAGAAAGGTGTTCCGCCGCGCCTCGGATGAAAAACCTAAGAGCCGCATTGTGTCCTCGCGGTGGTAAAGCCAGGTAAAGACCCGGCATTCCTCGCCGGTACTGGGCAGTTGCCCCATGTCCGTCGCCGGCATGGCGATTTCCCATTCCACCCCGCCTGTCAGGACGAAAGCCGCCTCGTCGTTTTTCCCGCCGACGATCCCGCGAATGCTGTTGAACATGTCAGCGGATGTTTATGAAGAAGCGTTCCAGGAACGCTATTCTTCGGCGCGCGTCGGTAAGACGGCTGCTCTGGGGGAACTCGCTTACGAGCCGCCTGTAGTAGCTTATCGCGTTGAGTATGTTCCGGCTGGGGCTGTCCGCCTCGAAGAACTGGCCCAAAAGCCACCATGCCTCGTCGCTTCCGGATGGGTGAAGCTCCCTGAACAGGTCGATCAGGTCGATTGCCTCGGCTACACGCCCCGCGTCGAATTCCTCCCTGGCCATCTGCAAAAGCTCAAAGGGATAGCCGATGACGAATGGCGCGGGATCGACGATCGTTTCGGCGAAGGCGGCCGGGGCGATCACCGGTGCGGGCGGCGCGACGGGCGCGGCGACAGCCGGGGCTGGCGGTTGCGGTACAGCCGGAGGCGCGGCCGGTTGCGGCTGCACCTCAGCCGGGGTTGCCGGAACCGTCATCGCGACCGCTTCCGGGGTCGGCTCCGGAGCCACGACCCGGGGAGGATCCCCGGAAGGGCCACTTTCGGTGTCCGCCAGGGGAAGCCTTCCGGCGGCACGCAGAACCCTGGCCTGGTCGATCGGGCTGGGCCAGCGCTCGGCGACGACCCTTCCGGGCCTGACTGGAAGGCCGACGCTGTCGGTATCGGCGATTATCACGCGGACGTGGTCGTTCAGGATAATGTCGCGGATAAAATCCCTGCGGTAAAACCTAAGGGCGTACTCGCCCTCGGCCTCGGCCCTGAAAACAAAGGTCTGCCCCTCGGAATCGGGCCTGCGGGCGTCGAAGCTTATCCCGCGCTGCCCGCCGGTTTCCCCAAGGAATATCCAGCCGCTTCCCCGGAACGGGATCTCGACCGCCTGCCCCTCCGTCACGTAGACGACACGGGAAAAAACGACCGGCGGGGGGAGCAGGTTGCGGAAATCGGAAACAGGGTTTGGCAAGTCGGGCGCAAAAGCCCAGGACGGAGCCATGACGACCGGCGGTTCCTCCGGGGGCGAGGCCGGGCCGTAGGGTTCCTCAACCGGGACTTCCCCGGACGCGGCTTCCCAAGCGGGAACCGTCGCGGGAGGGGTAGCCGTGACCGGCGGAGCCTGGGAAACGGGCGCGGGGTTGGCAATCCAGCCGGTCGGGGTTTCCCGGGCGGGGGCAGAACCAGGAAGAACGGCAATAATCAGGCCGCTTTCCGGGGAGGGGGTTTCGGCGATTACCGCTTCCGAAAAGACATATGCCTCGCCCAAAACCGTGGCCGAGGCATTGCCAGGGACGTCCCCTAAAAGCGGATCCCCGGACGGAAAGACGCCTTCCGGGGAGTTCCCCGAAGGAAAAGCGCCGCCCGTAAGATCCCCGGAAAGCAAGGCACCGTCCGGGAAATCCCCTGAAAACGAATCCCCAGACGGCAAAACGTCTTCCGGGGAATCCATTGAAAGAAAAACACCGCCAGGAAGATCCCCAGCCAGCAGGACACCGCCCGAAAAGCCCCCTACCCCGTGCGGAAAGCCGCCATCTGGGGAGTCCTCTGAAAGAAAAGCGTCGCCCGTAAGATCCCCGGACGGAAAGCCGCTTTCCGGGGAATCCCCTGAAAGAAAAACGTCGTCCGTAAGATCCCCGGACGGCAAACCGCCTTCCAGGGAGTCCCCCGGAATAAAGGCATCGCCAGAAAGATCCACGTAAAGCAAGTCGCCATCCAGGAAACCTTCGGCCCCCGGCGAATACTCCGGGTAAGCGTTCCGGGGAACGCCGGCGTAGGGCTCCCCATTGTGACTTGGGGCGCTCGCGCACGAAACCGCCGCCACCAGCAGCGGCAAAACAAGCAAAACCACCTTTTTCAAGGGACACTCTCCATGATTTCGTCTATCGTGCTTTCGATCCCGGCCCGCCACCGCTCCTCGCCGCCGGCAAGCGGGTTCCTCCACCAGGGCTCGGCGTCCTCGGCGGTCCATTCGTCGCGCGGCTCCCGCCCAAGCATCACCCCGGGGACAAAGTCGGGCTCGTCCGGCAGGAACAGTTCCTCCGGCGGGACAAGACCCGCAGCGGCCGGCACATGCATGGCCGGGGGCGGCCCCGCGTAGGGATCCCTTTCGGGCAGCGAGGCCCCGACGAACACGGCAATCAGAGCCGCCAGGCCGACGGCGGCGGTTACCAGAACCGGCTTTCTCGCTCGCGGCGGAATCCTGCCCATCCTTTCGTCAAGTACGGCCTCGACCCTGGCAAGCAGCCTCGCCGGTTCCCCGGGGGCAAGCCACCTCGCGGCGTTCCCCCGGACGGAGGCGATAAAGGTCTGTATCTGCGCCAAAACACGCTTTGGAAACGGCATATTATAGGTTAATTATCGTCAGGTTTCACGCTTTCCGCAACAATCCTTTTCGGCGAATTTTCACGCCCCGGCGTCGCGCCCGGCGATCTCCCTGGCCTTCTGGAGGAACTGCGCGACGTGCTCCTCGGATTCCCTTAGCTTGTGGACGGTTCTCGTAAGCTCCGAGGAGATAGACTCCTGCATGTTCATCTCCTTGTGGATAAACGTGCTCTGCTCGTGTATCAGGCGGGAGCCATCCTGGACCTGCCCGCTGGTCTGCTGCACGGCCTGCAGCGCGCCCATTACGTGCGTCCCCTCCGAGGCGTGGTCCCCCACCGCCCTGTCCATCTCGGCGAACGAGTCCACCATGTCCTTGATCCCCGAAAAAATCGTGCCGATGGAATCCACGGTGGCCTCCGAGACCCTGCCGATCCGCTCCATGCCCTTTTCCATCTTCCGTATCTCCAGGGTAATCTTCTCGGACTCCTTCACCGAAAGCTCGGCCAGCTTGCGAACCTCCCCGGCGACAACGGCGAAGCCCTTGCCGGACTCCCCGGCGCGGGCGGCCTCTATCGCGGCGTTCATGGCCAGGATGTTCGTCTGGCCGGCTATGTCCACGATGGCCTTGTTCGAGCCGTGCAGGGCGGCGGACTGCTCCTCCATCCGCTTAAGCTCGCCGGTAAGCTCGACCAGCGTTTTCTGCCCGGCCTCGGACGACCGCATGAGCGTCTCGGCGGTCTGCTTGGTACCCATCGCCACGGATCGGATGACGTTGACGTTGGAAACCATCTGCTCGACCGCCCTGGAGGACCTCGTTATGGAGTCCGTCTGCGTCAGAACCTTTTCCTTGAAGGAGTCGGCCTGCTCGAATATGTCCCGCGCGGACTTGGACGCGCCCCGCATGGACTGCATCTGGGACCGCACCCTGTCTTCCATGGCGTCGACGTGCCCGCGAATCTTGTCTATCGCGTCGAAGGAATCCACCACGACCTCGTTGAGCCGCCTGTTCTTGTCCTGGCTTTTGGCCAGGTGCCGCTCGTTCGTCTCGTTCATCTCCTGCCTAAGGACGCCCTCGGAATCGATCATGTCGTGGAAAAGCCTTAGCCGGCGCTTGCAGGCCATGCCGGTTACCGTGCCTATGATTATCATGCCGAACAGCCGGAAGGCCTCGTAGAACAGCGGGAAGCTTACCTCAAGCTGCTGCCCCTGGTACACGAAATAGTGCGGCAGGTTCAGCACCTCCCTGTTCACCACGATGACAATAAGGTAAGTGGCGGCCGCGTATATGCCCGAGAAATACGCGCAACGGGTGCTGTACCTGCACGCGCCGGCCGCGATCAGTATCGGGTAGAACAGGGCCCGAAAGGAAAGAAAGGGAAGCGGCGGCGAGAGGTACGGGTAGGTGCAGCTTATCCAGATGATCGCGCTGATCAGCGTCATGTCGACGGTCGTGCAGACGTACTTGAACCAGTCCGCCAGCCTTTCCGCCCGGCGCACGTATACAAACAGGTAAACCGAGTACGCCAGAAGGGCGCCCGTGACGATGTGGGCCCGCCAGGGTATCCAGGGATCGCCCTGCAGGAACCTGATCACGGCGACGCCCGTCGTGCTGGCCACGAAAATGGCTCCCATGATAAGGCGGACGTTGCTTATCAGCTTTTCCCCGCCATGCTCGTCGATTCTGATACGTTCGTTAATTTCGGCTACTGTCATATGGCTTTCCTCATTACAATTTTTTGGTGTCCGGTTTTACATGCGCCAACTTTTACGTGTCTTCTTATATATTATGCACGATTTCAGGCGGTTTTCATACCCCGTCCCCTCGTTTTCCGCCACCGCGCGGGGTATTGACGGCGTAAAAAAAAAGGGTATAATCACGTAAACTCCGATTCCGTTAAGGCTAAGGCCGGCTCGTGCTACGCCCGGCGGAACGGGGTGTCGGGGGAAACCCTGGCGCCTACCAATGCGTAAAGGAGAAAATTATGCGCGTGTCTCGATCTTTCAGAGTGTTTCTGTCGGTGTGCCTGCTTCTTACGGTGCAGGTCTCTTTCGTTTT
>WQRP01000098.1 GCA_009786675.1 Treponema sp.
GACATAAAATGCCGCTTCGGCGGGCTTAAACCCTCGGCGGTGATAATCGTCGCGACCGTGCGCGCGCTGAAGTTCCATGGCGGGGTCAGGAAGGCCGATCTGGAAAACGAAAACCTTGCGGCCCTGGAGGCCGGCCTGCCTAATCTTTTGCGGCACATCGACAACATCACAAAGGTGTACGGGCTTCCGGCGGTAGTTGCGATCAACGCCTTCCCCAGGGACACAAAGGCCGAGCTTGACCTGGTCGCGGCGAAGTGCCTGGAGCTTGCCCCGGACGTACCCGTCGCGCTTTCCGAGGTATGGGCCAAGGGCGGCGAGGGCGGGACAAGGCTTGCCGAGGAGGTCGTGCGGCTTTGCGAACGACCCAACGATTTTGAATTCGCCTACGACGTCAATCTTTCCGTCAACAAAAAAATCGAGGCAATCGCCCGTAAAATCTACCGCGCCGACTCCGTTTCGATTCTGCCCCCCGCGCAAAAACAGATCGAGCAGCTCGAAAGGCTGGGCCTGGACAAGGTGCCGGTCTGCATGGCGAAAACCCAGTACAGCTTTTCCGACGATCCCGCGCGGCTCTGCGCACCCACCGACTGGACGCTTACCGTGCGAAACGTAAGGCTTTCCGCCGGCGCGGGTTTCATAGTCGCGCTTACCGGCGAAATCATGACGATGCCCGGTTTGTCCGCGGTTCCGTCGGCGGAAAAGATAGACGTTGACGGCGACGGCACTATCTCTGGGCTGTTCTAGGGTGTATTCCCCTTGAAGAAAACCCGGATGGCCTATGGTCTTCTGTCGATTCTGTTCCTGGTCGCAGGCATAGGCATATACTTCCTGTTCAGGGATTTGAGCGGTCTGTTGCTTTTTACCTGGGTGCCATTCCTGGAATTCGTCGGGAGCGTTCACATAAGGTTGCCGCCGTCCGTCCTGGCCAACGCGCTGATGCACAACACGGCGGGCATGTTGTGGTTTGTTTCGGGAATCCTTTTTTTCAGGTTTCTGTGGTTTCCCCGGCCCAGGACGCAAGGGATCTACATCGCCTGCTTCTGCCTGGTTGCCGCCGGTCTGGAAACAGCGCAGTTGTCGGGAAGGGTGCCCGGAACCTTTGATCCCCTGGATCTGGCCTTTATGGGCGCGGGCGCTTTTGCCGAAAGTCTGGTGTATAATCTTATCGTCAGAAGGAGGGCGGCGGGAAAATAACCATGGCGTTCCATCTGCCGCTTCCCGTCCTTTACGTGGCTGGGTGGATTTTTCGGGTTCCTTTGGGAATACTTTTAGCCAGGCGTTGTTTTCCGCGCCCTGCGGTGTTATACTTGTGGCATGAAAAAGATGTGCTTAATAATTTCAGTCATCGTACTTGCGGTTCCCGCTTTTGCCCAGGAGGATCGGGAAAATTGGGAGGACAACCGGCGAATGGCAGTGGCCGCAAGAATATCCCCCCTCCTTTTGGGATCGCTGCTGAACGGGTTTGGCGTAGACGCGGGGTTCGAGTTCGCTCCGGTGCCGCTCGCGTCGGTCAGGGCGAACATTCGCTACCTTGGCTTTAGCCCCGCCAACTTTGGCTTCGTGTCCTATGACGAGGAGGATGGCACCAACTCGGCAAACGCCAGGCTTTCGCTGATTCGTTTTAATCTGGAGGGGCGCTGGTATCCCGGTGGAAATTATGTGCAGGGCTGGTTCCTTAGCGGCGGTTTGCAGTTCCAGCGGTTTGCCGCCTCCGCATCCCTTTTCGTCGACGACGCGGAGCTGTCCGGGGGAATCGGGATGAATACCTGGAGCGCGTTCGTCGGTCTTGGCCATAAATTTGTTTTCAGAAGCCAGCACAGAGCGGCCTTTATGATTGAGCCGATACTGGATCTGGGCTGGCGGCTTGCCTCCGACATCCCGAGCGAGGTGTTTGCCGTTCCTTTTACGGGCTGGGCGATGGGAGCGAACGGCTTGCGCTTCAGCGTTCTTTTTGGCGTGGCTTTCTAACCGCCAGCCGGGTACAACCTAGGCACGCGCCTGTTGATATTGCAGACAATCTCGTAGGGAATGGTGCCGATCCGCTCCGCCAGAGCATCGGCACCAGGGGCGGATCCGCCGAAAACAACCGCGTCGTCCCAGCGGCGAGCCTCCCCCGGGGGGGGGCCTAGATCGACCATGCACTGATCCATGCAGATGGTTCCCACCAGCGGGTATGTCCCGCCGCCGATCCGCACCTGCCATTTGTTGCTTGCCAGCCTAGGGAGCCCGTCGGCATAGCCAATGGGCAACACCGCAATCGCGGTGTCCCTAGGCGCAACCCATGTCCTGCCGTAGGACACGGATTCGCCTTTTGCAACTTCCTTGACAAGCACCACCTTGGTTCGCAGTTCCATCACCGGTTCCACGCGCAGGGATCCCCGGTCGTGATCCCCGGCGGCCTTGTAGCCGTACAGCAGGATCCCCGGGCGCACCATATCGAACCAGGCATCGGGGTGAAGGATAATGGCGCCGGAATTCGCGGCGTGGACAATGCCCGGGTTCAGGCCCGCGGCGCGTATGCCCTCCAGGGACTCGCGGAAAAGGGAGATCTGCCGTTCCGTGTAGGCGAGGTCTTCCGGGGTGGTGGAATCGGAAACGGCGAAGTGCGTGGCGGTTCCGGCGTATTCCAGCGCGGCGCTGCCGGCCAACCGTCCGGCCAGGGCGGGCGCTTCCCCCGGGGTGCATCCCAGCCGCCCCATGCCGGTGTCTATTTTCAGGTGGACGGAAAGCCGCGTGTTGGCCCTGGACGCGGCGTCGTCCAGCATGGCGGCGAATTCGCCGTCCGAGACGAGGGGTGAAAGCCCGTTTTCGACGATCCGGGGAATCTCCCCCGGCAAGGGCTGGGAGAAAAGCAGTATCGGCGCGGCGATTCCCTGTTGCCGCAGGGTCTCCCCTTCCTGAACGGTCGCCACCCCAAGGCAGGACGCCCCGGCATCAAGGCTTGCGCGTGCAATGGCCAGGGCTCCGTGGCCGTAGGCGTCGGCCTTTACCGCCGCGCATATCCGGCGCTCCGCCCCCACCCGTTTTCGTATGGCGCGGAAATTCCCGGCGAATTTGTCCAGGTGAATAATCGCCCTGGTTGCTCTTGTGGTAATGATCCTAACCTTCCTTAGCGACATTGTACATGAGAGCCGGGGATTTAACAAGCAAACCGGGGATCGCGGCCAGGGATCCTGGGGGAAAACCAAGGTTATGGTTTCCTCCTCCATCGTTTCCTCGTAGTCAAGGTCAAGCCTTTCGATAATAGCCGGAAACGCGCCCAACGCACCCCCCTGTCGAGTTCCCCGGGCTTCCCGTATACTAAAACCATGCCTTCGCAGATTTTGCATACCCTTTTTGGCGAGGATCTTCTCGATGCCCTTCGCTCGCGGCTCGCCTCGGGAACGCCATGGCAAGGCCGGTGGGACAGGGTTTGCCGGGGGGCCTTTGCCGTCGGCTGCCAGGGCCCGGACATTTTCTACCACAGCAGGAACACCAGGCCCCTCGCGCTTGAATACGGGAGTCTCCTGCACCGCCGCGGCTTCGGCACCTTCTGCGCCCAGCTTCTAAGGCTGGCCCTGCCAACAGAGGCGAGCCCGCCCCGGAACCCAAGCGCCCATGCCGCCTATGCCCTGGGCTTTCTTTCCCACGCGGCGCTGGATCGCGGATGCCATCCCTACATCATATACAAGTCCGCCACCGTGAACGCGCGCGGCGAGGAAAACAGCCTTTACCATCCCTTCTTTGAGCGAATCCTGGACACGCTTATGCTTAGGGAACTGCGTGGAATGGAAACCGGGGATTGGGATCAGGGACTGCTGGCGGAAACCTGTGGCCGGCCGCCTGGGTTAAAGGAACTTGTCGCCGGCGCAATGGTCGCCGCCTTTCCCGAAAAAGCGGCCGGGGATCAAAAACTTGCCGGGCGAATGGACAGCGCCTTCGCCGACAGCGCGCGTTTCTACAGGCTTACCGATCCGGCAAAGACCTTTGTGGAAACCCTGGACGCGCCCCCGCCGCTCAATCGCCGCTACCTTTCGGTGGTCTACCCCCTGGAACTTCCCCGGCATATCGATTTTCTTAACAAAAACCAGGAACCCTGGTATTACCCCTATCGCCCGCCAAATCTCGGCGTTCCCGAAACCCCGGACACCCGATCGTTCCCGGAGGTTTACGCCGACGCGCTACAAGCCGCCGTCGATACCATCCTGCCGTGCATGGTTCGATACATGGAAACCGGCGCCTTTCCCCTCGAAGCCGCGGCGCACATCGGCAACGGCAGCCTTTCGATCCACGACGGGGAGGGCAAACCCTGCGCGCCAAATTTTTCTTCCCCGTTGCCATTGGCCACGGTGTTGGAACACCAGGCGAAACTTCGCGCGACATTAGTACCCCCCCCTCCCCCCTAATATAAACAGCCGACTAAAATTTAACCCATGGCAAAAAAATTGCTTGACTCATTCGATCGGAGCTGACATAATGTATGCTACAAACTGACGATCGACAAGACTTTATTCGCGTAGAGTCGTGCTGACAGAAAACCAAAGCCGTTTGTGGTAAAGATTATGAAAATTCGCAAGACGCGGAAAGAAATAACGCCGCAAGCTGACAAAGGCGCGGCGCACGCCTTTGTCAAACACCTGGCAGATAATATTTTTCCGCACATTCACATTTTTTGGGGGAAACTATGTTTAGCAGTCTAAAGACCAAACTGATTGTCCCGATCGTGGGACTGCTGGTAATTATGGTCACTTTCATTTTCGTGTACGTGTCCGTAAGCTCGACGGATCTCGCCAGTAACCTGACGGACGAACGCGGCGACGCGGCGGCCCAAATGGTACACCTGTACGTCGACGGCCTGACCGAGCGTATGCGCGTAACCGCATACGCGATATCAAGCAGCAATGGCCTGATTTCGGCGGTCAATAACTGGAACGAGGGCATAGACCGGGCGGGAAACCGGCTGTCGTTATATCGGTACCTAAACAGCCGGATGAGCGAACTGGGGCTGGACGGCTTTGTCGTATTCGACCGGGCGGGGGACATAATACTGCGAACGCATGATTTCGGCCACTACGGCGACAACCTTCGCCACCTGCCCCACGTAGCCGCCGCTCTCGACCACGGCACAAACTCCACGCTGTTTGTCTCCACCCCGGCTCAGCCAATGGGCCTGACCGGCGCCACGCCGATACGGGAAAACGGCGAGGTCATCGGCCTGATTTCCGCGACCCTGTTTTTCCACACCGACGAATTCGTGGACCAGATATCCAAGGGGTTCAGCGCGGAGGTTACGGTATTTGCCGGAAACACGCGCGTCGCCACCACGTTCCTGGACGCCGCCGGAAACAGGGAAGTCGGCATAGACGCGCCACGGGAAGTCATAGATTCCGTCATGGGCAGGGGCGAGCCATTTAGGGACGATCTGATCCTGGGGGGGGTGGATTTTGACGTGTATTATCTTCCGCTGCTTGGGTGGGGGGGGGATCGCGTGGGCATGTTCTTCGTGGGCTTCTCCAACGAGCATACCATCGCCGCCGTCAACGCGCTTCGGCGAAACCTGCTTATCATAGGCATCGTGAGTCTCTTGGTGGTCGCGTTCGTAATGCTCGTGTTCATCATGCGGATGCTGAAGCCAATCGGCCTTTTGACGCTTACCCTTGACGGCACCGCCGACGGCGACCTGACAAAAAGACTTCCGGAGGAAGGCAGGGACGAGATAGCCAGGGCCTCCCGCTCGTTCAACAAGACGATGGAAGAGCTGCGAAAAATGATTACCGCGATCAAGCAACAGGCGGGAACCTTGGCCGACATCGGCGACAACCTTGCCAGCAACATGACGCAGACCGCGTCCGCGATGAACGAGATTACCGCCAACATCCGGAGCATCAAGGGCCGGGTATTGAATCAAAGCGCCAGCGTCACCGAGACCAACGCAACCATGGAACAGGTTACCGCCAATATCGACAAGCTAAGCGGGCACGTCGAGCGGCAGACAGGCGCCGTGTCGCAGGCATCGTCCTCTATCGAGGAAATGATGGCCAACATCCAGTCCGTAACCGCGACGCTTGTCAAGAACGTTGAAAACGTGCGGGACCTGCAGGATGCGTCGGAAACAGGCAAGTCAAGCCTGCAGGAGGTGGCGCACGACATTCAGGAGATCGCCCGCGAATCCGAAAGCCTTCTGGAAATCAATTC